>DASWNL010000395.1:0-1608 GCA_036399215.1 Abditibacteriaceae bacterium | reverse complement strand
CGCGTCGGCAACTTTGGGGGCCTGATTGATATTGGTAATTAGCCGCGAGCCGCGCTGATAGGTGAGGTATGACCAGGCCCAGCGGAACATCACGACAAGACGATTGTAAAAACCAATCAAATACATAATATGCACGAAAGCCCAGGCCAGCCAGGCTAAAAGACCGGACATTTTAAACTTATCGGTTTCGGCTACGGCAGCGGCGCGCCCAATGGTCGCCATATTGCCTTTGTCCCAGTATTGAAAAGGCTGCCGCGCCTGACTGCGCGCACTGCGCACGATGTTTTTTGCCACGTGCTGCCCCATTTGAATCGCTACCGGTGCCACGCCGGGCAAAGGCTGATTCGTCGGCTGGCCATTCTTGTCTTTTTGATGAAGAAACAAGGCCATGTCGCCGATAACGAAGGCTTCGGGAAAATCAGGCACTGATAAATCCGCTTCGATAGGCACGCGCCCGGCACGGTCAAGTGGAGCTTTTAATCCGCTTAACGCCCGTGATAATGGCACGGCTTGCACGCCGGCTGTCCAAAACGTAGTGCGGGCGCGAATGGTTTCACTTCCTAATTCAACGGTTTCCGGTGTGATGCCAGTCACGCGCCTGTTGAAAACAATCTCCACGCCGCGCGCTTTCAACTGTTTGGCGGCGGAATCGGACGACTCTTGCGAAAAGCCTTCCAAAATGCGCTCGCCGCTTTGCACCACAATGACGCGTGTGCTGCGCGGGTCAATCGAGCGAAAATCATTCGCCAAAGTGCGTTGTGCGATTTCGGCAATCGCGCCGGCCAATTCCACACCGGTTGGGCCACCGCCTACCACAACAAAAGTCAAAAATTCGTCGCGGGTAGTGGAGTTTTTCGATTCACGCTCGGCCAGCTCATAGGCCAGGAAAATGCGCCGCCTCACGTCGAAAGCATCCTCAAGGGTTTTAAGACCGGGCGCGAGTGGTGCCCATTCATCATGACCGAAATAGGTGCCGGTGGCGCCGGCTGCGACTATCAAATAATCATAATCCAAAGTATCAATTTCATCGGTCGAAGCGTGGTCATCGTGCAAAAGCACACGCTTGTTCACCAAATCAATTTCGCGCGCTTCAGCCATCAAGACGCTGACATTTTTCTGGTGCCGCAAAACCGAGCGAATCGGTGACGCAATCTCTCCCGCTGATACGGCAGCCGTTGCCACCTGGTAAAGCAAAGGTTGAAAAAGATGATAATTATTGCGGTCTATCAGCGTAACATTGACCGGTGCATCGGCCAGACCCTGTGCCGCGTTCAAGCCGCCAAAACCGCCGCCAATAATAACAACATGCGGCGCCGCTTTTGAGGTTTTAATTTCTGCCATGACTTTATTCAAATTCCCGCCGCATCCTCAGCAAAGCAGCGGCCAGATTGCGCCGGCTTAAGCTCACCCGCCGGAAGACATTCCTCGTCTTATCCATAGGTGAGGGGCATACTCTAAGTGTGCGTATTCTGTTTTGGGTTTACAGCCTGCTTGTTTTTTCTTTTGTGATCGTCGGATGTTCGCGTGCGCCGCATTCTTCAAAGGTTCCAGCGGCATCTGCCACCGTGCAAACTCCTACCCTCAATGTAAAATTCTCCGACATAACAA
>DASWNL010000394.1:0-6034 GCA_036399215.1 Abditibacteriaceae bacterium | reverse complement strand
TCGTGTTTATGCCCAAGACCGCCGCGCGCAAGTGACTATGCAAACCCGGTTGTATGCGGATGTTATCGGGGCGGCAGATTTCGCTACACACGTTGAGCGTTTGCGTGAGTTGGAAGTGATCTTTTCAACATGGGGAATGCCGCCGTTAACTCTCGCGCAGTTGGAACAGTTGCCGAATTTGAAAATAGTGTTTTATGCGGCGGGCAGCGTGCAAAGTTTTGCGCGCCCGTTTTTGGAAAGAGGCATTACGGTTGTCAGCGCGTGGCAGGCCAATGGCGTGCCCGTTGCCGAATTTACCCTCGCGCAAATTTTGCTATCCAATAAAGGCTATTTCGCTAATACGCGTGCTTTTACGGCACCTGAAAACTGCCGCCACGCGCCGACTGGGCCAGGCAATTTCGGCGCAACCCTTGCGCTACTCGGCGCTGGTGCGATTGGCCGCAAGGTGATTGAACTGTTGCGGCCATTTCATTTAAAAATTTTGGTATTCGATCCGTTTTTAAGTGAACAAGGCGCGGCCCAACTGGGCGTAGAAAAAGTGGAATTACTCGAAGCCTTCGCGCGGGCCAATGTGGTCAGCAATCACCTCGCCAACTTACCCGCAACTGTGAAAATGCTGCGCGCAGAACACTTCTCTGCCATGCCGGTTGGTGCTACTTTTATCAACACGGGACGCGGCCACACCGTTGATGAAGCAGGCTTGATTCGCGTCTTGCAAGCACGCCCTGATTTAACAGCGCTATTAGATGTGACGCATCCCGAACCACCTGTTGCCGATTCAGCGCTTTATCAGTTGCCGAATGTGCAACTTAGCTCGCACATTGCCGGTTCCATCGGCGATGAAGTC
Organism: Abditibacteriaceae bacterium; assembly: GCA_036399215.1. GTDB lineage: Bacteria > Armatimonadota > Abditibacteriia > Abditibacteriales > Abditibacteriaceae > DASWNL01. Next base: position 5,187 of record DASWNL010000394.1, on the reverse strand, counting down.
GTGCGAATGGCCGATTACGTCCTGGAAGAATTCTATCGCTGGCGACAGGGAGAGGCCTTGCGCTACGCGGTCACACTGGAGATGTTGGAAACGATGGCGTGAGAAGCTTTTAGCTTTTAGCTTTTAGCTTTTAGCTTTTAGCTTTTAGCTTTTAGCTTTTAGCTTTTAGCTTTTAGCTTTTAGCTTTTAGCTTTTAGCTTTTAGCTTTTAGCTTTTAGCTTTTAGCTAAAAGCTCACTTCGCAAACTTCATTTCTTTCAGCCAGCGGGCGCATTCAGTTACCCAGGGATGGCGATCTTGCGGTTTATCGAGTGGTGCGCCTAAGCCCAAACCATGACGGCCATGCGGGTAAACGTGCAACTCAAACGGCACGTTGTTTTTGCGGAGCGCAAGGGCAAATTGCAGGCTGTTTTCTACTTTCACTGCCGCGTCATCGGCAGTTGACCACAAAAACGTTGGAGGCGTTTCTTTGGTGACTTGCAACTCGTTGGAAAGCAGTTTTACCAGTTCCACATCGGGATTATTGCCCAAAAGATTGTTGCGTGAGCCGCCATGTGTGAGCGCTGTATCCATGCTGATAACCGCGTAACACAGAATGCCCAAATCAGGACGCGAAGAAACCCGTTCAATGGCATCATCGCTGTTAGCGTTTCCTGCATCAAAATGCGTCAGCAGCGTCGAAGTCAGGTGCCCTCCCGCCGATGAACCCATAATGCCGATGCGGTTGGCATCAAGTTTCCATTCGCCGGCGCGGGCGCGCACCAAACGCACGGCTCGTGCCGCATCGTTCAACATAACGGGATGGCGATAACCGCCCGAACCTAAACGGTATTTCAAAACAAAAGCTGTAATACCCAGTTCATTGAGCCAAAGCGCGTAATCTTTGCCTTCGTGGCCTGCTAAACCGCCATAACCACCACCAGGAAGAACGACTATTGCCGCGCCTGTCGCTTTTTCAGGCAAGGGCAAAAACGGCGTTAAAGTAGGAATATCCTTATCGGCTGTTCCCAAGGCTCCAGGAGCCTCAGTGGCCCAAAGGCGAATTGGTTCGAGAGAAGTTGAGGGATTCTGTGCATGAAGCGGAGCAGTCATGGCAACTAAGGAAAGCAAAGCGAAAAGAGCAAGAGGTTTCATGGCATCTAAATTGTAAACGGCTTACGTTAAGGAGCAAGCCCTCCGCCGCCGATTACTCCTCCGCCGCCGATTACTCCTCCTCCACCAATAACACCACCGCCACCAATAACACCACCGCCACCAATTACTCCGCCACCGCCTAAGACACCTCCACCACCTAAGACGCCGCCACCCAATACGTTATTCAAATCAACAGAAGGAAGACCGGGTAGATTTAAAGTAGAGCCTGTAATTGTGTAAAGGCTATTCCATGGTGCCAAAGCGCTGCGCTTGGCCGTAGAAATACGCACTTTGCCCTCAGTAACCAAAATCTTAGTTTGTGGGCCTGCTGCGCTTGCTGTGTCAACGGTAATGGTGAATGCTGTGCCCAGTGCGCCGCACACGGCAGTGGGTGTTGCCACGTCAAACTTCGAGCCTGTATGAACTTGATACTTTATGGTGCCGCTGACCTGGCGCACCAATGAATAAATCAGCGACTGTGAGCGTCCCTCGACAAAGGACTGCAAAAGCGTCAGTTTGGTATTACCTTCCAACTGGGCCGTTGAACCATCAGGAAAGGTAATCAAAGCGCTACCTTCGGGGTCTGTAGTAATAATATCGGCACCATGTAATTCGATGCCGCTTATAGCCGTTACAGCGGCCTCACCGGGACGTTGAATTGATGCATTGGAAGCACCGGTTAAAATGGATGGTCTCGTTGCAAATTGTTGCACCTGGCGATCCAGGTAAACCTGCGCACCCCGATTGCGCTTTTCATGATGGGGGCAGGTTAAGGCCGGCAGGGCGCGGGGGTCTTGATAACTGCGCTGCACATAGAATGCTTCATAGGTGCCATACGGATCGGGATCATTGGGGCAGTGTAAGGCCCCCATTTCCAGAAGATAGCGCTTTTCAGAGAGAATTTCCAACTTTTCAGGGAACTGCCTGTTTTCCTCACGATAAGAATCCAGAGCCAAAGCAATACCTTTCAAATTAGCATTGCAAGTGGCCTGATTGGCCGCCGCGCGCCCTTCCGTGAACTGGAAAGCAAGGCCCGTGCTGATGAGACCCACAATGGCCAGCGAAACAAGAGTTTGCACCAGGGTAAAACCTGGGCGCCGCCGAGCGCAAGCGGTTGCGCCCTTTTTACGTGAAGGGGTTGGAAATAAATGATTCATAATGATTTGAAACGTGTTTAAAACGTGGCAGACGAGAATAAAACTAAAGGCTATAGGCTAACCTTCGAGCAATCATAGATACACCATTATGACCAAATTAGAGGATTTTGTAACTGCTTTTCCTACTAAATAGGGCATTTCACTAATGCGTTCGCATAAGATTTCTAATTGTAAGAATTATAATCGGCAGCTACGGATACCTTGAAAAGAGAAAATCTTAGAGTTCTGGTTCCTTCGTTTCTAATTGTGCTTTCAATTTGCCCAGATTAACCTTCACTTTGTCCAGCCGCGTTGTATCGTTGTTTTGCAGCGCATTAAGGGCGGTTTCAATTTGTGTGATGAGGTTGGTGATAGTTTCAGCGATGAAATCAGGTGTAGGGACGGTGCTTTCCTGCATGGCGGCTTCCCATTTGTCCACAAATTCTTCGATGCGTAACTCGATGTAAGACGCTCTTTGATGCAAGAGGCCAGCAGTTTCATAATCTTCTTTGGCCACAGCATTAGCCACGTCAGATTTGAGGTGGCGCAGAGTGGTTTCCAATTCGCGCAATTCCGGCGGCAACAGGCGGGGCAGAATTCTCAAAATCCAATTGGTGTCTTCTTCAGCGTTTTTACGTGGCTTCAATCTGTGCGGCGTTTCAGGTGTAGATTTAGGAACCCAATCATCGGGGCCGAGATAGTTACTCACTTCGTGCCGCGCCTTTTTCAAATCGAGGCCCAGTTGGCGTAAAACTTTGGCAGCGCTGCCGTCTTTTTCGCGCATTAAGGCCAAAAGCAGATGCTCCGTCCCAATGTAATTGTGTTTCATGCGGCGCGCTTCATCGGCGGCTAATTCCAAAACGCGCTTGGCGCGGGGCGTGAGTGATGACTCTTGATGGCCGCGTTCATCATTTGGAACAATTGCGGCCATGATTTCCTGGCGCACCTGCTCTGGCGCCACACCCATCTTGATAAGAATCTGCGCCGCGACTCCCTCTTCGCTCACTATGCCCAAAAGCAAATGCTCCGTTCCAACGTGGATAGAATTCATCTTGCTGGCTTCTTCTTGTCCTAACAAAATCACGCGACGCGCCCGTTCTGTAAATCGCTGCCACATAGATCATCCTTTAGATTTCTTTTGGAATCTGGCGAACAACTTTTCGGCGCCTTCTCGGACAAACTGAAAATGCAACGCTTCGTTATTGAGCAATAAACGATAAAAACGGTCGCGGAACTGCCATGCGCCAGTTGCCGTTTTGGCCGTCCAGGCTGTGTTGAAGAGTGCCTGGTTATGTTTATCAGCAGACATTCGATGAATGCGATTGCCAAAGGTGGCTTTGTGCAGCTCCTGCCACAATTCATTATTTTTCCTGCCAAGCACCCAAACAGCAGCATCAATAAGAAACTGTTTTTGACCGCGTGACTTATCTTTCATTAAGCAGTCGCTGTAACCCAATTTGCGATACGTTTCCGCTTCGGTTTCATCTTGCAACTGCACGGCACGCATGGCCCAGGAACGGCGGTAGTTTTCCTGGAAAACGGCAAAAGTAACCGCATCCAAGGCCTCATCCAGTGTGCGCGACAATTGATTCATCTCATCGGGTGCGGCTTCAAAAACTAATGTGAAATCATAGCTTTTGTTATGTGCCTGCAAGATAGCGGGCGCAGCTAAGCCGATCAAATCAAGCACTGCAAAAGCGGGTTGATTTTCCAAATTTTGCGGCGCTGTCCAGGGAAACAGGGCACGCAATTTTTTTGCGTTAGAATGACTGGGAAAGCACCATTTGAAAGCTAAAGTTTCTGTCAAATCCTGTGTTTCACCACTGAAACTATCGCGCAAGAACGGCGGCATCTGCGGATTGAAAACCGCCAGCAAATAAAATTGATGCGCATCTTTAACGGCACATAAAACCTCGCCGCCCGCCTGTTGAATCGAACGCGGATAAACCTTGGTGCCGCGCAACAAGGCTTCAATTTCTGTGACTGTGCCGGGAATTTCACTAAACATTGGTTTCCTTCTTGGTTTCCTGCACACGACGCACCAATTTCAAAGTTACGGCGGTCGGCAAAAACTTGGCGGCTAAAGTCCAGGCGCGATTGCTGCGTCCTGTAACCACGCGGCGCTTGCCTTTTTGCATCGCGTTATAACCTTGCGCGGCGACTTCGGCACTGCTCATCAAAGTGCCCTGCACCAGTTTCGATTGCGTCATCTGAGCGCGCTCCTGGAAATCGCTTTGCGTTGGGCCGGGGCATAAAGCCGTAACCGTCACGCCACTGTTTTCGCATTCGTTAGAAAGTGCCTGCGAGAACGACAGGACAAACGCCTTGCTGGCATAGTAAACCGCCATTAAAGGGCCGGGCTGAAATGCTGCTGTGGACGCGACATTGAGAATCTTGCCCGCGCGTCGTTCCAACATAGTAGGCAAGAATAGTTTGGTCAGATGCGTGAGCGCTACGATGTTGATCTGCAACAGGTCGCGTTCTTTGTCCCAATCAATTTCGGCAAAAGGCCCATAAGTGCCAATACCGGCGTTATTGACTAAAACATCTACCTGAACTTTCTGCTTTTGCAATGCCTCGTAAATTGCATCCGGCGCGCCTGGTAATGATAAATCTTGAGCTAAAACCGTAACCTGAATGCCGTGCACCTGCTGTAATTCATCGGCAAGTTCGCGCAATTTATATTCACTACGCGCCACCAAAACCAAATCATAATTATCACGCGCCAAAAGCCGCGCCAATTCAAGCCCGATGCCACTTGAGGCGCCCGTAATGAGTGCAGTTTTATTGTTGGAAGCTTTGCCGGAAGCCATGCGGCAAGTATGGTTGAAAAAGTGAGGTAGAACTATGAAACAACAAGCATTGCTCCTGCCGTTTGCGCTTTTTGTCTTGGTCTCAGTTACATTGGCCTGCGAACA
>DASWNL010000393.1:0-2209 GCA_036399215.1 Abditibacteriaceae bacterium | reverse complement strand
GGAGAGGGGCCGGGGGTGAGGGAATCTACCACCGATACCTTTCTTCTCTTGCAAGAAGGGTTGAGCATCGAAGAGATTGCCCGCGCGCGTAGCGTGAAAAACAGTGCTGTCTGGGCCGAGTTGGAAAAGTTATTAAGTGATGGCTTATTAGAAGGTGAGGCGCTGGAAGTATTAATTCCCGATAGTTTGCGGCGGCGCGTTGAAGACGCTTTGACAGCCGCGCCCCCTGGAGCGGGGTTGCGCTCCATCGCGGATGCGTTGAACAATGAAGTAGATTATGGCTTGATTCGTTGCATCGCGGCGGTAAGACAACCAACAGGGGAACGCGCCTCTGGGAACCCTGAGTAGCTTCGCCCTTCTGAGCCTCAGGCGTTCAGTGGAAATAAACGAGGAAAACTAAAATGGCAAACGACAATTCAACCGTTCAAACTGCCGGGCAAAACGGCGCTCTCCAAAATGGCACAGCGCCCAAAGCAGAAAACGGTATTCGCAACGTAGTGATTATCGGCAGCGGCCCGGCAGGTTATACAGCGGCGCTTTACACGGCGCGGGCCGGGCTTTCGCCGCTTCTTATCGCCGGTGGTTTTGAGCAGACCACTTCGCGCATCAAAGGTGGACAACTGATGTTCACCAGCGACATCGAAAACTTTCCCGGCACCGGCGAAGGCGTAACCGGGCCTGAACTGATGCTGAAAATGGAAGAGCAAGCCTTGCGCTTTGGCACTGAGATGTTGCAAGAGTTTGTAACCGACGTGGACTTATGCGAAGCGCCGGGTGAGGTTTATCGCTTGAAGTTGGAAAGCGGCGGTGAAATCAAAACGCGCGCTTTAATTATCGCCACCGGTGCGTCGGCGCGGCGCCTCGGTATTGACGCCGAAGACAAGTTTTTCGGCACCAGCGTTTCAACTTGCGCAACTTGCGACGGCAATCAGTTCGCGCGGCAAAAAGCAGTTGTAGCAGTTGTCGGCGGCGGCGATAGTGCGATGGAAGAAGCCAGTTATCTGGCGCGTTTGGAAGGCATTCCCAAGGTTTACATTATTCATCGCCGCGAGGAGTTTCGCGCCTCGAAGATTATGCTGAAACGGGCGCAGGATAATCCGAAAATTGAGTTTATGCTGAATAAAGCCGTGGTGGACATCAACGGCAAGCCGCATCCTCTGGCCGAAACTTCCAAGTTCTTCGCCGATAAAGAAGTGATGGCGACGGCGGTGTTGGAAGATACCCGAACCGGCGAAAAGAGCGAGTTGGCTTTGGATGGATTATTCATCGCCATTGGACACACGCCGAATACGGAACTGTTCAAGAACCAGTTGAAGATGGACGAAACCGGTTATTTAGAACACGATGGGCGCACACGGGCCTTGCCCTCGCCGGCTTGCTCATCGGCGAAAATGCAGTGCCTGGAAAAAGTGCCCGGCGTTTTTGTGGCGGGCGATGTGGCCGACCACGTTTATCGTCAGGCGATTACTGCCGCCGGCATGGGTTGCCAGGCGGCCATTGAAGCCGAGCGTTACTTAGCCGAAAAGATGGCCGAAGAAGCACATCTCGACCCGAATAGCGTTTCGCTTTCAGCAGAAGCTATCGCGCAAAGTCACTGGGGGAGTGAACGCGATAAAGGCGAAGCGCCCATCATCGAACGAGTCGCCGAAGCCGCACAGGAAAATAATTAACCACAAAGAACACAGAGGAGAAAAATAGCCGCGAAAAGGCACAAAAAACACAAAAAGAGGAAAACGTATTCAACATCTTTTGTGTCTTCTGCGCTTTTTCGCGGCTATTCCTGTTTTCCTTTTCTGTGACCTCTGTGGTTCAAAATAAAAGGAGCGAATGTGCCCGAAGAACACGATGTTGCTGCCGAACCGGAAACAATGGACGACGCTGCTGCCCATAACGAAGAAGTGAAAATCGGCGATGCGCATGTGCAATTGACGGATGACCCGCATGGCGCGCCGACATCGCAGCCTGCTACCGTTCACGCAGCCATTGATGATGAGGATGTGCCCAAAGGCGACATGCACATTCCGCAGCCGCTTGCCAATGACATTTTCGACTGCACGATTATCGGTGGCGGCCCTACGGGACTGTTTGCCGCATTTTACGCCGGAATGCGCGAGATGAGCGTTAAAATCGTGGATTCACTGGCCGAATTGGGCGGTCAGGTGACGGCGCTTTATCCCGAAAAATATATCTTCGATGTTGCTGGTTTTCC
>DASWNL010000392.1:0-11621 GCA_036399215.1 Abditibacteriaceae bacterium | reverse complement strand
GAAAATTCATTTAACCGAATAACTTGCGATCCATTGTTCGATAGTTAATTGCTTCCGCGATGTGATGCAATGCAATAGTTTCGGCATTATCCAAATCGGCGATGGTGCGCGCGACTTTCAAGATGCGGTCGTAAGCGCGGGCCGAAAGCGAGAGTTGGTTGATGGCATTTTTCAATAAGTCATGTGCGCCGCCATCGAGTTGGCAGTGCGCACGCAGATGGCGCGCACCCATCTGCGCGTTGCAGGAGATGCCCTCATTTTTCAAGCGCGTAATTTGCTTTTCTCGCGCTTTTTGCACGCGCTCGCGCACAGTAAATGAGCTTTCACCAACCTGTTTTGTCATCAACTCTTGCGGGCTTAAACGGGGCACTTCGACATGAATATCTATGCGGTCTAAAAGCGGCCCGGAGATGCGCATCAAGTAACGACGAATCTGAGGTTGTGAGCATTGGCATTGGCGGCGAGTGTCCCCAAAATAACCACAAGGGCAAGGGTTCATCGCCGAAATAAGTTGAAAGCGCGACGGGAAATTGAGGCTCTGGCTGGCGCGTGAAATGGTGACGTGACCGTCTTCAAGCGGTTGGCGCATCACTTCCAAAACATCACGGTGGAATTCGGGCAGTTCATCAAGGAAAAGCACGCCATGGTGTGCTAAAGATATTTCGCCGGGACGTGGATAAGAGCCGCCACCGACCAGACCCGCGTGTGAAACCGTGTGATGCGGCGCGCGAAAAGGCCGTTCAGTAAGAAGGCTTTGGCCGCTTTGCAATAATCCCGCGACGGAATATAATTTGGTGACTTCAAGAGCTTCTTCTAAAATCAGCGGCGGCAAAATCGTCGGTAAGCGCCGCGCTAAAAGCGTTTTTCCGGCGCCGGGGCTACCCACAAGCAAACAATTATGGCCGCCAGCCGCTGCGACTTCCAAAGCGCGCTTGACGGTTTCCTGACCTTTAACATCCGACCAATCTACATCGGCATGAATATTTTCTAAAGCGCGTTCGGGTAACTGATGCGGCAGTGGAGCGCGGTTGGCGTTGACCAATAAATCCACGGCATCGGCCAAGGATTTCACCGGATAAATATCCAAGCCTTCAACAACAGCCGCTTCCGCCGCATTGGCTTCGGGCACTAAAAAGGCGCTTTTGCCGCCCGCTAAAGCGCCTAAAGCCATCGGTAAAACTCCGGCAACAGGGCGAACAGCACCATCCAGACCCAACTCGCCAATCGCAGCGAAGTTTTGCAATGAAGATTGAATTTGCTCATCGCCCATTAAAACGCCAAGACCTATCGGCAAATCGAAAATTGGGCCTTGCTTTTTAGTGTCGGCAGGGGCCAGGTTGACGGTAATACGTCGCATCGGCCAGGTAAAACCCGAATTCTTCAAAGCCGAACGCACCCGCTCGCTTGATTCACGCACGGCGGCATCGGGCAAACCCACAATCGCAAACTGCGAAAAGTTGGAAGAAACATCCACTTCGACGCGGACAATATAAGCATCCACGCCTAACACGGCCAAGGCATCCACGCAGGCTAACATGGCTACGATTATAAATCAAAAGCAGTAGTAAGTGGTCATTTGTTATTCGTCCTTTGTCATTCGTCCCTCGCCGTTGTGTTTTCAACCAATGACAACTGACCATCGACTAAGGACTACTCTACAAAATCAAAAGCGTTTTCATGCAATTGAATGCGTGGCGGCGTGGAAGCAAGCCAGACTTCGGCCACATCGAAACGGCAGGGCACATCTAAGAGATGAAACGAAACATAAGCGTTGGCTAAGCGAGAAATCTGGCGCTGTTTAGAGCGCGTTACAGATTCCTGTGGCGCGCCGAAAGCTTCGCTACTGCGTGATTTGACTTCGATAAAACACAAAATCTTGCCGTGCCAGGCGATGATGTCTATTTCACCGCGCATTCCCGCCGTGCCTGATTTAGAGCCGGGCCGCCAATTGCGCTCTACAATTCGATAACCCGCTTTTTTCAGATATTGCTCTACGGCATCTTCTCCACTTTTCCCGCGTGCTTGCCTCAGGTTCATCGTCGTTTTAAAAGGAAAAAGGGACAGCAAAAGCTTTCGCTTTATGCTGTCCCTTTTGTTTTCCTGCCCCGCTTTTATGGGTTTTTAATCACCGTTTCCTTGGTCTTGGTTTTGACCTGAGTTTTTACAGTTGGCGTTTTATTGCCGCCGGTTATTACGGCTACAGTGCCCTGAGTTCTTACTCTGGCAGGGGCGCGGAATTTGGGATGGATGCCTCTGGCCCACAAGCCAGCGGGAATGCCCGGCGCTGGTGTTGGAGTTGGCTGGCCCGCAGGGTGTTTTAGTAACTGCCAGGGCGCCGGCTCCTTGCGCACACCGCGCGCGTATTCTTCATCAATAATCCACTTTTTGTAATCGAATGAAGTTGGACTCACTAAATCCACATAAGCGTAACCGGCTCGCACTAAAAGCTGATTGAAAGGACGAATCTCTTTAGTTTTGCCGCCTCTACCGTCACTTACTTCGCTTTCAATGCGAATTTGCACGACAACGCGGCCATCAATGGTAATGGGATACTTTTTATCCTGGTCTACCTGCAAGCGGCGTCCGCCCAGCCAGGTTAAAGTTTGGCCACGCGCTTCGGCCCAACCCAATTCTCCCTGCATCGGACAAAGCACGCCACCCAGCTTTACCCTCACCGGCTTATCAAATTGTGTAAGATAAGGCGCACCTTCTTTGGTAAGGCGGTAAGCCTGAATCGTCAGCAGATCACCACTATCAGCGCCCACCAACTGATAATAATCGGGAATTAAGTTCGCGCCGCCACCATCGTCGGGTTGATTATCGGATAGCGCCTGGACATTGGTGGCCTCAGGCTCAGGTTTATAAATGTCGGGGTTGATATGCACCGTCGGCACTGCTGTCGGCGTGGGTTCAGGTTCTGGCGCCGGAACAAAAGCGCAACCACCGAAAATCGGCAGCGCCGGGCCAACGATGCAGGCGATTGCTAAACCCGGCCAGAAAGCATTCCAGCACAAAGTCTTGAAGTTTTTGGCAGGCCGTTTCACCAATTTTCCTTCCCCTTGCTGTTCGTCCATCGAATTATGCATCGAACCAGCTTCTCCCCGAACTCTTTTAATTTAGTGCAGCGCGCGAATCATTTTACCACGTGAGTGACGCGAGTTTTAGCCCAACTAACCCCAACTTAACCCAACAGCTCACGTGCATTGCGATAACCAACGCGCTCGCGTTGCAGGCCCGTAATAGCGCTGTCTTTAATCATACCCAGAGCGCCCGCTGGATGATGGCGGCCCCAATCGGAACACCATAAAACACGCCTGTCACCTAAAGTGGCAAAGGCCTGGGCAATTAAATCGCGTTCTGCAAACGCTGCCGATGGCAAAAGCGATACATTAATTGTTTGCTTAATAGCTTGCACGGCATCAGTTGATAAAGACGGGCTTTGTGGATTTAAAATGAAGCGTAGGGTGTTGAACTCCCTGGCCGCTTCCACAATGGCATGAAGTGTGACGGGTGTTGTGGCCGTTACCAGAACCGGGCGACTATAACGGCGCAACGCATTCAAAACTTCGCGCCCTCCCGCCGTATTAATGGCGTCATCATCGTCCACCTGTTCAAAGCGCGCACCCATCCACTGCGAACGTGTTAAATGAAGGCGCGCCATCTCCTGCGAGGCTTCGCTTTGATGCACTGAGAGCGTTAACCAACCGCGAAAGCGCGCATCCATCGCCAGCGCTTGCGCGAGTTTGGCGTTGCCGCCGTGAATATCGCTGGTAGCCTCACGCGAAACGAAGCCCAGAAGCTCTACGCCGAATTGATCGGCATAAGCTTTAGCGCGCGACAAATCCTGCGGGCGAATCGCCAGCGTCGTATCAGTCACACCATAATGGCAAAGAAGATCAATAAGAGGCATGAGATTTAAGATTCGCCAGTCGTCACTTTGTCAAAAGCCGCATAACGTTGCCGGCTAAGACTAAGCCTTTTTCGTCGTTGGTTAATGTCGAAGCAAAAACCGGGGCTAAGGCTGTTGAAAGATAACGAAGCGGCGAATAAGACGCAAAAACCAATCTTTCCACGCCATGAGGCGCTGCATCGCGCACCGCTTCGAGCGCACCGGGCGCCGTCAGGTGCGTGGTTTCAATATAAAACTTCGGGTCGCCACGCAAAACCGCTAAGGCTTCACCCAAATTTTGCGAAGTCACACCGGCTAATAAAAGCGGCGCTTGTGTAAAGGCTACCGCGTCCGCCAAATTGGTGCAGTCACCAGGACGATTCACCGTGACCGCAATCGGCACACCTAAGGAATCGCATTTTTGCAATAGCTCACGAAACGGGCGATAGTTCAGTGGCCACTGCTGGCTGTCCGGGAAAAAGCGAAACAAGCGAAAGCCTTCCTGGGCACGCGCTTCGGCTTCGTCGAGACATTCAGGATAAGCGCGCGGATCAAGTGTCGCAACGGGATAAATATGCTGGGGATGCGCCCGCGCCGCATCGAGTGTTTCGGTATTACCTTGGCGGTAATCATAAAAAATGCCGGACGTGGCTGTTGTCAGTGAGCGCGCGATGCTGTTTTGCCCCATGACTTGAAGCAGAACCTCCACCGATAGGTCAGCGGAATGTTGCGGCCAGGGGCCAAAAAGAGTGCAAGCGTCAAAAATGGGGATGCTCATGTAAAAGCAGAGCGCAATAATTATCTACACCTATTTATCGCGCCTTGTGCGCTTTAAATATAGCACAGCTTTTAGAGCTTAGCTTTTGCCAGGCATCTGCTTTATAGTTGCGTTGCTTTCGTGTTGAGGCTGCGGCTTTTGAACAGAAAAGAAAGAAGCGAAGAAAAAAGAACTGGGTCGTGCAGGGGTCGAACCTGCGACCTTGGGATTAAGAGTCCCCTGCTCTACCAACTGAGCTAACGACCCGCGACTATTACGATTATCTACGATGCGCCCTTGCCAGGCGCCCTACAGATTATAAAAGCTGTCTCTGCAAAGCGCAACCTATTACAAAGAATCATCAGTAAACCGGCGCTCCCACAAATCGCAACAAATAATTCCTGAATTTTCAACTATAAGCCTTGACAGCTTACTCTGCATCGGTTTACAATTCTTCCTGTTAAATCCACCACTTTGGTGGGATTTAAAAGATTTGGGGAAGATTATTACATATTTCTTGGCCATTCAGGTTGGATTTTTACTGAGCGGCCTCCATAAATTGGCTTTAATCTACCTGAAACACGGACAACATCCATGAACCACGTCCAAAGCCTCACAATTCAACAGACATTGCCTGTCACTGGTCTCTTCGGCCAGATGGCGATGTGTTGTTGCCTGTGTCCGAGGCCGGCGGCGTGGTTGATGCGACAAAAGAGAAACGATTTGCTTTCTGGTTGCATCAGTTGAATTCTCCACGCCGCCGGCTGTTCCGGTAGGCGTCTTGCTTTTTGCGGCCCCGGCCCCTTATGCGCCGGCTTTCACTTTTCTCCCGCTTGAGTATTTTCCTGCCTGCCGCTCACTCCCAACGCCGTTTACCAATCTTTAATTAACCTTGCAGGAGAAAAACCATGTTTCGCCATCAACTGAAAAATCGCATTTCAATCTTTTTAAAAAGCAGCCCGGCGCTGATTTTAGCTGCCAGCCTGACCGCAGGTTCATTTGCCGCGCCCTCTAAAGCAGAAGAGTTACTCAACGTCAGCTACGACCCGACCCGCGAACTGTATCAAGACTTCAACAAGTCGTTCGGTGCTTTCTGGAAGAAAAAAACCGGGCGCAGCCTGACGGTTCGCCAATCGCATGGCGGTTCAGGCAAACAGGCACGCTCAGTAGTAGATGGACTTCAAGCCGATGTAGTGACTTTGGCCTTAGGCTATGACATTGATGCCATCGCCGATGCCAGCCTGATTGCACCAAACTGGCAGCGCCGCTTGCCCAACAATAGCGCGCCTTATACCTCAACCATTGTGTTTTTAGTGCGCAAAGGTAACCCCAAGCGCATCAAAGACTGGAATGACCTGGCACGCCCCGGCGTTTCAGTCATTACACCCAACCCCAAAACTTCGGGCGGCGCGCGTTGGAACTATCTGGCAGCCTGGGGTTATGCGTTGCAAAAGAACAAGAACAATCCAGCAGCGGCTAAGGCGTTTGTCTCCAAAATCTATAAAAATGTGCCGGTTCTCGATTCCGGCGCACGCGGCTCGACGACAACCTTCGTGGAGCGCGGCATCGGCGATGTCTTTATCTCCTGGGAAAACGAAGCCCTTTTGGCTTCACGTGAACTGGGTGCCGGCAAATTCCAAATCGTAACGCCATCAGTTAGCATTTTGGCCGAGCCGACCGTTGCAGTAGTAGATAAAGTAGCAGCCAAGAAGGGCAACACCGCCGTTGCCCAGGCTTATTTGAAGTATCTTTATACGCCTTATGGGCAAGAAATCGCGGCTCGTCATTACTTCCGTCCGCGCTTAGCATCGGTCAAAGCGCGTTATGCCAAACAGTTTCCCAACGTGAAGCTCTTCACCCTGAGCAAATATTTCGGCAACTGGCGCAAAGCGCAAAAGACGCATTTTGCTGATGGTGGCGTCTTCGACCAGATTTATTCACCCCGTTAAACCAACCATGTTTCAACATTCATTTAAAAACCGTTCAACTACAGCTTTGGCTGTGGTTTCCAACCTGGCTTTATCTGTCGCTTTGATCGGCGGATGCAATTCGCCCGAAGCAGCTAAAGAAGGTAATCAGGTCGGGGCTAAAAACGAAGACGCCACAACGACCATTGAACTGCTTAATGTCAGTTACGATCCGACGCGCGAGTTGTATCAGGATTTCAATAAGGCTTTCAGCGTCGACTGGCAAAAGAAAACCGGCAACAGCGTGAAAATCAAGCAGTCGCACGGCGGTTCGGGTAAGCAAGCGCGCTCAGTAGTAGATGGCTTGCAAGCTGACGTAGTGACTTTAGCTTTGGGCTATGACATTGATGCCATCGCGGATGCGAAGTTGGTTGATGCAGGCTGGCAAAAGCGCTTGCCCAACGGCAGTGCGCCTTATACCTCGACCATTGTGTTCCTGGTTCGTAAAGGCAACCCTAAGGGCATTAAGGATTGGAACGATCTGATTCGTCCCGGTGTGGCAGTGATCACACCTAATCCCAAAACTTCCGGCGGTGCGCGTTGGAATTATCTGGCCGCCTGGGGCTATGCCTTGCAGAAAAACAAGAACAACGAGGTTGCTGCCAAAGAGTTCATCACCAAGTTGTATAAAAATGTGCCGGTTTTGGATTCGGGCGCTCGTGGCGCAACTACGACCTTCGTGGAGCGCGGCATCGGAGATGTCTTTATTTCGTGGGAAAACGAAGCGATTTTAGCAACACGCGAATTGGGCAAAGGCAAGTTTGAAATCGTGACGCCTTCGGTTAGCATTTTGGCCGAACCAACTGTTGCCGTCGTTGATAAAGTGGTGCAAAAGAAAGGCACCCAAGAGGTGGCAGAGGCTTATTTGAAGTATCTTTACACGCCTGAGGGGCAGGAAATCGCTGCCAAGCATTATTACCGCCCGCGCCTGCCGGAAGTGCAAAAGAAGTATGCAGAGCAGTTTCCGAATGTGAAACTGTTCACCTTGAGCCAGTATTTCGGTGACTGGCGCAAAGCGCAAAAGGCTCATTTCGCTGATGGCGGCGTGTTTGACCAGATTTATCAGCCATCGAAGTAAATTACCCTCACCCCCGGCCCCTCTCCCAGCGCAGCGGTTAGGAGAGGGGAGCCAATCTCAGACTTGGTGGCATAAGGCTAAATGTGACCAAGTTCTAATTTTCGCTCCCCCTCTCCCGCGAAGCGAACTGCGATAGGGGCCGGGGTGAGGGCTAAAAACAAACATGAAATCGCAATCATCAAAGCGCGTCTTACCCGGCTTCGGCTTGTCACTGGGCTACACGCTGCTTTATCTCAGTCTTCTGGTTCTCATTCCCTTAGCGATGTTGTTTTTTAAGACATCGGAGATGGGCTGGGATCATTTTGTCAAGGCGGTCACCGATCCACGCGCAGTTGCTTCCTATAAGCTCAGCGTCGGCGCCTCGCTCGTAGCGGCGACAATTAATGTTATATTTGGCGTTTTGGTGGCCTGGGTTTTGGCGCGTTATACGTTTCCAGGGCGCGCCATTATGGATGCCATCGTGGATTTGCCTTTTGCGCTGCCAACAGCGGTTGGAGGCATCGCTCTTACCACGATTTACGCCCCCAATGGCTGGATTGGGCAGTATTTGGACAAATGGAATCCGCTTGCTACCTATTTCACATGGTTGCCCTTTGGCATCGGCGACTACTTTAAAGAGTGGGGATTTAAAGGTGCCTATGCGCCGCTGGGCATTATCATCGCGCTGACTTTTATCGGCTTGCCTTTCGTCGTGCGAACTGTGCAGCCGGTCTTGCAAGAGTTGGATGCTGAAGTCGAAGAAGCGGCGGCTACTTTAGGTGCCGGACGCCTGGCGATTTTTCGTCGCGTCTTAATTCCGCATCTCTTACCGGCCATTCTCACCGGATTTACTTTGGCTTTTGCCCGCGCCTTAGGTGAATACGGCTCCGTCGTGTTTATTTCCGGCAACATGCCGATGAAAACCGAAATCACGCCGCTTTTGATTATCACCAAACTGGAGCAATACGATTATGCGGGCGCGACCGGCATCGCGGTTGTAATGCTGCTTGGCTCGTTTACTTTACTGCTTTTGATTAATGCTTTGCAGTGGTGGAGCGCCAAACGCTACGGGGCGGTTTAAACTTCCATGTCAGAACGTGTAATGACTTTAAAACCACAAGTAACGACGCTGGAAAGCGCCGTCCCGAAAAACGAGGCTATCTCTCCGCAAAAGATGGCTCAGCCCGTGGCAACGCGCCGCGCCACAACCGAGCCTTGGCCGGTCAAGGTGCTGCTTATCACCATCGCCGTAGCGTTCATGCTGCTCTTTTTAGTAGCGCCTGTAACGCTGGTATTTCTGGAAGCCTTCAAAAAGGGCTTTGAGGTTTATAAAGCTTCTTTGGTCGAAGCGGATGCCTTAGCCGCGATTAGATTAACACTGCTAACCGCTGCGATTGCCGTCCCGCTGAACACGCTTTTTGGCCTGGCCGCTTCCTGGGCGATTGCGAACTTCCATTTTCGCGGCAAAAGCGTCTTACTGACGCTAATTGACCTGCCGTTTGCCGTTTCGCCGGTCATTGCGGGCTTGATTTTCATTTTACTGTTTGGTGCGCGCGGCGTTTTTGGGCCGTGGCTGCAAGAAAACGATTGGAAAATCGTGTTCGCGACGCCGGGCATCATCTTGGCGACGACCTTTGTGACCTTTCCCTTTGTGGCGCGCGAACTGATTTCTTTCATGCAGGCGCGCGGCACCGAAGAAGAAGAAGCGGCTGTGGTTTTAGGCGCTTCGTTCTGGCAGACCTTTCGACGCGTTACGCTGCCCGCTATTAAGTGGCCGCTGCTTTACGGGCTTATTTTGTGCAACGCCCGCGCTATGGGTGAATTTGGCGCGGTTTCAGTAGTATCGGGGCACATTCGCGGCGAAACCAACACCATTCCGCTGCATGTTGAGATTCTTTATAACGAATACAATTTTGCCGCTTCGTTTGCCGTCGCTTCGATTTTGGCCGGCCTTGCAATGGTGACATTAGTGATTAAAGCCTTTGTCGAGCGCCAGGCGCATCGCGTTTTGGCAGAAGGCGCCAAGCAGGAAGTGTAGTAAGCAGGAAATTATGACGATTCACGTTGAAAATATCAGCAAAAGTTACGGCGCCTTTCGCGCTTTGGAGAATGTCAGCCTCGATGTGCCGCCCGGCGAACTGACGGCGCTTTTAGGGCCATCGGGCAGCGGCAAAACGACCTTGCTGCGCATTATCGCTGGCCTGGAATCACCCGATAGCGGCAACATTCGCTACGAAGGCAGCGATGTCACCAAAAGTGCGGTCAAAGAGCGCAACGTCGGCTTTGTTTTCCAGCATTACGCCTTGTTTGGGCACATGACGATTTTTGAAAATATCGCTTTTGGCCTGCGCGTGCGCAAGTGGAAAAAAGAGGCTATCAATGAACGCGTGACGGAACTGCTCAAGTTAATTCAACTGGAAGGTTTAGGCAAGCGTTTTCCCTCGCAGCTTTCCGGCGGACAGCGCCAGCGTGTGGCTTTGGCGCGCGCTCTTGCCCCGCAGCCGCAGATTTTGCTTTTGGATGAGCCGTTTGGCGCCCTTGATGCCAAAGTGCGCCAGGAACTGCGCCGTTGGCTGCGTCGCTTGCACGATGAAATCGGCATGACCAGCTTATTCGTTACGCATGACCAGGAAGAAGCCTTTGAAGTGGCTGACCGCGTGGTTGTAATGAACAAAGGCCACATCGAACAAAACGGCGCGCCGGATGATGTTTTTGCCGAACCGGCCAACGCTTTTGTGATGGACTTTTTGGGCAACGTTAATGTCTTTCATGGCCGCGCCGAGGGCGGGCGTGTGCAAGCCGGCGGATTTGAGTTGCCGTTTCCCGAATACTCTGACGCTAATGCCCAACCTGCTACAGCTTATGTGCGCCCGCATGAAATGGACATTGACCGCAAATCGCATGGGCCTCAATCGGTGGAAGCACGCATAGCACGAATTAATCGCAGCGGCCCTTTAGTGAAGTTATCACTTGTCGGCCCCGATGGTCATACGCCGGTCAATGTTGAAATTGATCATGGACGCGACCGCGAGTTGAATTTATCAGTGGATGAAACGGTTTTTCTGTATCCGCACCACGTCCGCGTTTTTCTGCCGGAGAATGTCGAATCCACCACCGAAGCCGGCGAATTGACCGCTTAGATTTAAGGATTACAGGCGACTCGAACTCCATGAAAGCCACAGGCATCACACGCGCTGTTAAAAACGCCGTGCAAATAAAAAATTCGATGTGTTGTTGTTCATGTCCGTGGCCGGCCACAAGGCAAAGGAGTTCGCTCGCGTCAACTTGACGTGTTGAACATGATCTGTTGATTTGAATTCCTGTTTCCCTCTTGTGCGCCGGCTGCTTTGCCCTCTTAGCAACCGGCGCTTTTTTGTGCCGCCGCATCTGCCGTTTTACCGAAAACCAATCAATTCCAGGAGAAATAACCAGAAACCATGTCTAACAAATTTAGCCCTGCAAAGCGGGGCGCCACCATCAGCACAATTGCTTTAGCCTTTTCGGCAGCCTTGCCCGCACAAGCCCAGCAAACTGTTCAGCAACAAAGCGAAGTTGAAGCCTTGCGCGCTTTAATCGGCGACTTGCAGGCTCGTCTTACCAAATTGGAAGAAACCCAGAGCGCCGCAACAGCAGCAGCGAAAACCGCACCTAAACCTGTCACATCTCGCAATGCACCTGTCACCATTTCCGGCTTATTGCAAACCCACGCGCTGGGCTACTTCAGCCAGAAGGGGCCGGGCGCAAGAGTATCAGACACCTTTCGCTTGCGGCGCGGCGAAATTCGCCTGACTGCTCCTATTACAACGCGCCTGACCGGAACCGTGATGATTGACCCGGCCAAAAACTTGACCCAGAATGCCGCCGGAGCCATTAACCAGAGTAGCAATATCTTTCAAGAACTCGCTTTGCAGTATCAGTTGAAGAAAACGGCTACCAGTTCGCATTTCATTG
>DASWNL010000391.1:0-4208 GCA_036399215.1 Abditibacteriaceae bacterium | reverse complement strand
TCCTCAGATTCGCTGCGTAAAGCCAAAGGCCAGCGTGGTTTGGAAGCCTTGAAAGAAGCGGGACAAATCATGATGCGCAGGCCCGGCGCAGAGCCGAATAGTGCGCCGGTGCCTTTAGTGCGCGTGATGAATGAAATCCCGCTTTCGGTGCAAAGCGTGGAAACAGTTGATGCCAAACTGGTCGCTTTGGCTAAGGAAATCGGCGCCGCCATTGTCACCAACGATTTCAATCTTAAGCCCATTGCCGAATTACAGGGCGTGCGCGTTTTGAATCTCAATGAATTAACGCAATCGCTCAAGCCCATCGTGTTGCCTGGTGAAGAGATAGATTTGCTTTTGAGGAAAGAAGGCAACCATCCGGGCCAGGCAGTTGGTTATCTGGATGATGGCACCATGATTGTGGTCAGCGACGGCGCGGGTCACGTCGGTGAAATGTGCCGTGTGGTAATTACACAGTTGCATCAAACCATCTCCGGCAAAATGTTCTTTGCCGACATGAAAGACAAAGGCGATCAAAAAAATAATAGGCGCCCTGGGGATGACCCCTTTGGTGAAGGCCCTTACAATGGGCCGCATCATAAAAAACGCCGTTGAAAGTCAGTGTCCTGAAAGTTAGTTTCTCTGTTGATGCAGACAATTTCGATTTTGGTTCCCGCTGCCGGCTGCGGCTCGCGCGCGGAGACGAGTGGCAACAAGATTCTGGCGCCGTTGTGTGGTGAACCTTTGTTATGGCACACACTGCGCGCTTTGACCAACTTGCCGGCGTTTCCCGCAGAAACCCAACCCCTCGAACTCATTCTCGCAACGCGCCGCGAGGAATGGGAATTAATTCAACCGATATTAAGCAAACTCAACATTCAAAATTCAACATTCAAAATTCAACTTGTTGTTGGTGGCACTACGCGGCAAGATTCTGTTTTCGCGGCGGCGCAAGCGGCGCGTGGCGATTTCTTGCTGGTGCATGATGCGGCGCGGCCTCTGGTATCACCATTGTTGATTAAACGTGTCATCAAAGCCGCCTTGCAAAATGGCGCGGCTTTAGCGGCGTTGCCCTGTCCTGATACGGTCAAACAAGCAAAAGATGGATTCGTAGAACTCACATTAGACCGCTCGGTATTATGGCTTGCCCAAACGCCGCAAGTTTTCCGGCGCGCTCTACTTCTCGATGCCCTGGAAAACGCGGCGCACACTGGTTTTGAAGGCACTGATTGCGCCTCTCTATTGGAGCATCTGGGTCATCCTGTTCAATTGGTGCCAGGTGAGGCACGCAACTTTAAAGTGACCTATCCCGACGATTTGGAGCGCGCTGAAACCATGCTGAAAGCGGAAACTTTAAGCGATTAAAGTTGTCGTTATGTGCGCTTTGATTTAAGAATTGAGTTCCAAGGAGTTATATGGCCTCCCGTTATTTCATTTTGCTTGTTCCCGTTGCGGCGCTACTGGTTTCCGCTTGTCTGCGCGCCGATGATGCACCCAAAGAAGCCGCAAAGGAAGCCGCGAAAGAAGCTCCTAAGCAAGCGGCAAAGGAAGCAGCGCCAGACCCGAATCTCATCCAGGGTTGGGGGCGATGGCAAGACCCGGATCGCGATTGCCGCACCAAAGTTGAAGCTGGCAAACTGCTGGTCTGGGTGCCGGGCACGGCTCATGATTTAAGTGTCGAGCAAAATAAGATGAACGCGCCGATGATCCTGCAAGATGCAACCGGCGATTTCGACATCGAAACCAAAGTCAGCGGCACTTTCGAGCCAGGTGAAGCCACTGTTGCAGGACGCACGCCTTACCAAGGCGCAGGGTTGGTTATGGCCCTGGATAATCGCAACTATGTTCGTTTGGAGCGCGCTGTTTACACGAACAACAACCGGCAAAATCATCACTATGTCAACTTTGAAGTGCGCTTGAATGGGCAAGTGGTTCGTATCGGCGAGGCCCGTGATTTTCCCATTCCCGAAAACGCGCCGGTTGCTTTGCGCTTGCGCCGTCGTGGTAATCAGGTGCAGGGACAAGTTAATTTGAATGGTGACAACTGGGAAACGTTAGGCGTGAAGCCTTTTGTTAATGGCACCCGCTTTCAAGCCGGTGTTGCTGCCATCAACGCGACCAATGCGCCGTTGACCACCCAGTTTGAGAATTTAAAAGTGACACTTGTTGAAGCCAGTCGCGTAGTGCCAAAGTAGGGGCAGCTATGGCGTGCCTTCTTTACCCTGAAGATAAATGCGCGAAAGCGTGACATAACGCTCGGCCCACACTTTAATAGAAGCCTGCTCATCAATAGATAAAGCGCGCACGACTTTGGCAGGCGAACCCAACACCAAAGAGCCGGGCGGAATTTGGGTGCCGCCCGTCACTAAAGCATTGGCACCGATAATCGAACGGGCGCCAATATGAGCGCCGTCCAAAATGATGGCTCCCATGCCAATTAATACTTCATCTTCAACAGTGCAAGCGTGAACCGTTGCCTGATGCCCGACGGTTACTAACTCGCCCAGAGTGACGGCATAATCATCGGCAACATGCAGCACAGCACCATCTTGCACATTCGAGCGCGGCCCAACGATAACCGCGTTAATATCGCCGCGCAAAGTAGCGTTAAACCACACGCTGCTTTCTTCGCCGAGGGTAACGGCACCCATAACCGCCGCGCCCGGCGCCACAAAAGCCGAAGCATCAATTTGCGGTTCTTGTCCTAAAAAATGCGCGATGCGCGTTGGGAAATCAGAGAAGTTCATAGGTTCTTTTCAATCCAGTTTATTCAGAATTGGCAATACAACTCTTTTTTTCAATTCTCCTTTTTAATTCTTCGTTCTTAAACCGCCTTGCCAAAAGGCGCATAGCGTCACTAAAATCGTTTGGCATGAATGAAAATGAAGTGAAAAATGAAAGCCGCCCTTTAGTCGCCATTATCATGGGCAGCAAAAGCGATTGGGAAACGATGCGTCTGGCGTCGGAAACCTTGCAGCGCTTTGATGTGGTGCATGAATGTCACATTGTTTCGGCGCACCGCACGCCGCAATGGTTAGCCGAATTTGCCTCAACAGCCGAAGCCAAAGGCTACGAAGTGATTATCGCGGGCGCGGGAGGCGCCGCCCATTTGCCAGGCATGGCTGCCGCGCAAACTATCCTGCCGGTTTTAGGCGTGCCGGTGCAAAGCAAAGCCTTAAACGGCATGGATTCGTTGCTTTCCATTGTGCAAATGCCGGCGGGCATTCCCGTTGGCACTTTAGCCATCGGCAACGCCGGCGCCACCAACGCCGCGCTTTTGGCAGTTGCCATTTTAGCCAACTCGCGCCCGCCATTGCGCGAGAAACTACAAGCCTTTCGAGACGAGCAAACACAGAAAGTGATGAACGACGGCTTACAATTTTGAATTCTTAATTTTAAATTTTGAATGACTTGTTTCCATTTAAAATTCAAAATTTAAAATTCAAAATTATTATGAATCCAATCTTTCCCGGCTCAACCGTTGGCGTTTTAGGTAGCGGCCAATTAGGGCGCATGTTTGCCATCGCGGCGCGGCGCATGGGCTATCGCGTTCATACCTATTCCTCCAAAAGCGACACGCCAACGGGTCAACTTTGTGATCGCGAAGTGTGTGCTTCTTACGATGATTTAGATCAAGTGCGCGACTTTGCACGTGGCGTGGATGTGGTCACTTTTGAGTTTGAAAACGTGCCTGCCGCCACTGTGGAAGCCTGCGCGCAGTTTGGCCCGGTGCGGCCCGGTTGGAATGTGCTTTACATCGCGCAACATCGCTTGCGCGAAAAGAATTTCCTCTTGCAAAGTGGCTTTCCCGTCGCACCCTTTCGTGCCGTCAATTCCCGTGAAGATTTGCAAGTTGCTTTAAAAGAAATCGGCTTGCCCTGCGTTTTGAAAACGGCGGGTTTCGGCTATGATGGCAAGGGCCAAACCAAAATAAATTCTATCGAAGATGCCGAAATGGCCTGGCAAAACCTTGGTGGTCAGGAAGGCGTTTTGGAAGGCTGGATTCAATTTGAACGTGAAGTTTCAGTTGTGGCGGCGCGCGGCGTAGACGGCGCTTTTTCGCACTGGGGTGTGGTGGAAAACGAACACTCAAATCACATTCTCGACATCACAACGGCACCTGCCAATGTAACGCCACAAGTTCAAAAAGACGCCCTCGAAATTGCGCGCGGCATTTTAGAAAAATTGGATGTGGTCGGCGTATTGTGCGTAGAGTTTTTCTTAACCGA
>DASWNL010000390.1:0-2904 GCA_036399215.1 Abditibacteriaceae bacterium | reverse complement strand
AGTCTCGATGAAAACACCTTCGATAAATATCAGCGCGCCTACTTCCAGGAAAAAGAGTTCGATGCCGAAGTCAAAGATGGCCAGCTTTATCTGGAATTCATCGGCGAAAACTGGGCCAATTCAGTTTCGGCTTTAGTGATTTACCCTGCCGAAACCCTCCTTAATCCCCCCTTGCCAAGGGGGGACAAAGGGGGGTCAGGACAAGCCTACTTGAAGAATTTACAAGAGCGACGACGCTTTTACTTCGATAATTACTTCAAGCGCGTGGCGCCCGACGGCAAGCGCGACAGCAAAGGTGTTATTCCTGATTTTGTGCCGACAGCACAAGAGCAAGCTAATGGCTATGTGACCTTTGTGCGCGACTGGATGGAAGATGTTCCGGTGAATGCGATTCCGCGCCGAGAAGAAGTGAACAAGCCATTAGAGGTGTTCGCTTCGCACGGCGAAATGGAGCCGGTTGTTTTTTCGGTTCGTGCCTTACGAGATTTGGGCGAAGCTAAAGTATCGGTTTCGAGTCTTATCTCGCCGGTTGCGACTATTGGCCCGGCAGCCATGCAAACTGGTGTTGTTTCGCATCGTTTAAACCGCGTGACAATGGAAGGCAGCGTTTACACCATTGCCCCGCGTTACGTGATGCCACGTGATACAGCGCAGTTGAAAAAAGACGCCACCACGACGTTCTGGCTAACACTGCGCGTGCCGCAGGGGGCCAGAGCCGGGCTTTACAAAGGCCAGGTCAAACTCACCTTTGCAGGGGGCAAAGAGCAAAGCCTGCCGCTCAATGTGCGCGTGTTTGCCACGCCTCTGGATGAACTCGATGTGCCCTCTGGGCCGTGGGGTTCAAGCATTCCCTTGCCCTGGTATGAAGAAGATTTAGGCGATTACAATCGAGTGATGTATCGCAAAAGTCTGGCGAAATTGCGCGATTACGGGCAAACCTCGTTTTCAGGCATTCCAACGCTTCGTATCACTGGTTGGAAAGATCGCAAGCCGGAGATCGACTTTTCCCTTGCCGACCGCGAAATGGCCGAAGCTAAGGCGGCTGGCTTCAAAAATGTAGTTATCAACTATAATGGCGGCATTCGCGGCTTTGATAACTATTTTGTAGATGAAGAAGCCATGAAAAACGCCGGCTTCACCAATTATACCGAGTTCTTACGTGCTGTTTTAAATGTTGTTGATGCCCATGCAAAAGCGGCCAACTGGCTGCCGGTGGCCTTTAATTTAGGCGATGAACCGCTCAAAGACGATGTGCCCAGAGCAGTGGCCAATGCTAAAGCATGGCGAGAAGCCGCACCGCGTGGGATCATTACAACCGGCGCCACCAGCACCGAAACCGCAGACGCTTCCGACCCGCATTTACAACTTGCCAAAGCGTTGCGCATTGCGAATTTGAATGGACATAGCGAAGCTTCGATTAAAGCCATTCATGACGCAGGCAGCGATTGGGCCTTTTACAATGGCGGCAACCGCTGGACGTTCGGCACTTATATGTTCAAATCCGCCCAGCAATATAAGATGAAGTTTCGCTTGTCGTGGCACTGGAACAACGCGGCGGGAGACCCGTATTACGCACTTGATTCGCGCGAAGATGATTACGCCTGGTCATCAGCCAATGCTAACGGCGATTTGATTCCTACTATTCATTTCGAGCGTGATGTCCGTGAAGGAACAGACGATTATCGTTATATGCTCACGCTGTCGCGCCTTTTGCGCGCAAAGCCAAATCATCCCGCAGCATCGGCTGCGCGCAAATTACTGGACGACAAACTGAGCGCTTTTAAACTGGGCGAGCGAGAGCACAATGCCAAATGGCCCGTTGAAGAGTTACGCGTTTATCGCTTAAAGTTGGCCGAAGCGATTGAGCAAATGTCGAAGTAAAAACGGTAGCAAAACAAAAAGCGGGCGCTACATAGCGCCCGCTTTTTGTTTCCTTATTTTGCTTAACGATAGAACAAGCCGAAGAGTCCCGCTAAGGAACCAAAAATGCCTAACGGCCCGCCGCCGCGGTCTTTAGGGTCGGGCACATAAACAACAGTGCCAGGTTCAAGTGGCTGGTTTAAGACTAATTGGCCTTTCTCGCTGGCCTCAATGCGAACAGTGCGGCGACGCACGCCGTCGGGCGCCGATTTATCTTGATTCAAAAGCAAAATCTGCGAAACACGCGCGCGGTCTCTGGCGCCGCCCGCTGCCGCTAAAGCATCGCCTAAAGTCATAGGCTCGTTTTCAGGAATCATCTTACGACCCGGCTGGCCTACAGCGCCTAACACTAAAATGGCATTCTTATTTTCCGGCACAACTACGAAATCGCCCTGTTGTAATGGGAAATCCTTGCCTCGGTCACCACCCTCAGTCAAAGCCGTCGCTATATCCACGCTTTGCGCATTGCCATCGCGTTTGACAATCGAAACTTGTCGCAAAGCCGCTTCAGGTAAAGCGCCGCCGGCGCGCACGATCAGTTCCGGCACGCTATCGCCTTCTTTTAATTCATAAGCGCCAGGATTTTTTACTTGGCCGCTGATAAAAACAGTTTGCGCTTCACGCGTGGTGATGCTGATTAAATCGCCGTCACGCAGAGGCACATTCTGCGCCGGGTCGCGCAGGTTTAGCAGACTTATGGCATCAACTTCCGAAATCTGTGTTTGTCCATCGGCCCCGGTGCGTGATAGAGTAATGCGCGCCTGCGCGGGTGGAACGGTCAGGCCACCGGCTTGTGCTAAGGCATCGGTCAAATTAACAGTGCCGGCTTCGGTATTGATAACGCCTGGCTTTGGCACGGCACCTAAGATGGTAATGCCGGTGCCGATGGGAAGGGTTAAAGCATCACCGGCGCCTAAAGTTAAATTGGCTTCGGGTTGGCCTAAGATCACGGCCTTATAAAGATCAACCGGAACAATGGTGCCA
>DASWNL010000389.1:0-5311 GCA_036399215.1 Abditibacteriaceae bacterium | reverse complement strand
GAAGTTGATTTTCCAGGCCTTGCTCCAACCTGTGCCGCCGTCGCCGCGATAGATTAACGATTGCCGCGCGGCTTTGAAGAGTTCCGGCGTATTTGGATTGATTTCCCAACCCGGATAAATCGCCCATAAGTGCGAAACATGGCGGTGCTCGTCTTTGGGGTTGTCTTTGTCTTCCAGCCACTCCTGCAATTGTCCGTGCTTGCCGATCTGGTTGGGCGCAATTTGATCGCGAATGGTTTGCAGTTGCGTGGCTAATGCGGCATCTGCTTTTACAACTTTTGAGGCAGCGATGGTATTATCAAACAAGTCACGAATGATTTGATGATCCATCGTTGGCCCCATCACTAAGCCGCCTTGTTCGGGCGAGTTAGATGGGCCGCTAATGAGCCAGCCGGTTTTGGGGTCTTTCACTAAAAAGTCCACAAAAAACAGCGACGCTTCTTTCATGATCGGATAAGCGCGCTGCAAGAATTTTTTATCGCCGGAGAACTGGTAACGCTCCCACAGGTGATGGCACATCCAGGCGCCGCCTGTTACCCAGATGCCGTGATCGGCATGGTTAATCGGCGCCGTGCCGCGCCATAAATCGGTATTGTGATGCAACACCCAACCACGCGCGCCGTAGTGCTCTCTGGCTACATTGCGGCCCGTCTGCGCGCACTCTTCGATCATCTTAAACAGCGCCTCATGACATTCACTTAAATTTGTCACTTCGGCGGGCCAGTAGTTCATTTCGGTGTTGATGTTCACCGTCATTTTGCTGTCCCAGGGCGGATTCATCTGGTCGTTCCAGATGCCCTGCAAATTGGCAACTTGTCCGCCGGGACGCGAGGAAGCAATGAGCAGATAGCGGCCATATTGAAAATAAAGCGCGGCTAATTGCGGGTCGGGCGTTTGGGCCACGTTTTTCAAGCGCGTATCCGTGGGCTGTTTCATCGCATCACTTTGCCCGACCTCTAATTTCACACGGCGAAACAACTTCTGATGATCAACTAAATGCGCTTGCAGAAGTTGTGCGTAGCTTTGCTTTGCCGCGCTATGGAGGTAAGAGACAGCACGCTTATGAGGATCAGCGTTAATCTCTTTGTAGTTCACGAAATTGGTAGCGCCCGATAAGAGCAGCGTCACGTTATTGGCGCCTACTACGTTGAGAGTGTTTTCTTCGATGGTTATGGTGCCGCCATCCAGAATGGCTTTCAGGCGTGCCTCGAAACGAATGCCGTCCTCTTCCACATGACCGGTTAAAACAAGGTCATTCCTCTCGATTTTGAGCTGTGCGCTTTTATGGGGCGAATCAAGGCCAATCGAAAAGTTGAGCGCTTTAGCGCGTGAAGCTGAAAGGCGCATCACAATAACTTGCGCCGGATGGCTGGCAAAGGCTTCACGCTTGAATTCGACGTTACCCACTTTGTAATGAACGCTTGCCACGCCGCTATCGAGATTCAACTCGCGGCGATAATCAGTGGCCAGTTCTATATTGGGGAAGCGCAAGCGAAGGTCGCCAAACGGCTGATACTTTTTCTGGCCCAGTGGAATGGACATGAACTCGCGCATCGCCAGATTCTCGGCTTCTTTTTGCTTGCCCTCCCACAAGAGTTGCCGAATTTGAGGCAGGAATTTAACCGCGCCCGGATGCGCGTAATCGTGCGGCTTTCCTGTCCAAACCGTATGCTCATTGAACTGTAGGTGTTCGTTTTGCAAGCTGCCGAAAAGCATGGCGCCTAAGCGTCCGTTGCCAATGGGCAGGGCTTCCGTCCACTGTTTTGCCGGTTGCTGATACCAAAGGCTAAGTGGCTCTTTCGGGGGTTCGTTTGCGGAGATAAATTCCGCGTCGGCATCGGTTTGTTTTAATGATAAATTGCCGGCGACAGGTGTAACGCGTGCCAGTGCATCGCCTGCCAATTGCCAGTCAGCAAGAATGCCGGTGGGCGCCGCATTTGTAGGGTTGGCGGCTCGCATGACAATCTCTTCAGCAGTTAAAGCGCGATTATAAACAGCCGCGCGTTTGATGCGACCGTGAAAGCGATTGCCGCCTTCGGAATCGGCGCCAAGGCGCAAGGGAATCTTCGGTGTGCTCATTGGGGGAAACTCTCCGGCGCTACTCGCCACTTCTTTTCCGTTCAGGTAAAGTTTCATGATTTTCTGCGGCGCGCTGTAAACGCCGGCGACGTGCGACCATTTATCAGCAGGCAACTTCGCATCAAAGCGCACCTGTCCATTTAGGTTTAAAAAGCGTAGCGAGTTGCCTGGATAAGTGTCCAGCATAAAGCCTTCCGAAGTGCCGGGCAGTGATTTATCCAAAATGCGCCCGCCGCCTTGTGCCATCGGATCGGCCTGCACCCAGGCTTCGAGCGTAACTTCGTTTTTCAAATCCAACACTTTATCCGGCCCGGCTTCATAAATGGGCGCTTTGTTATTCAAAGCTAAACCTTCGGCATGAGCGAAGGGCGTGCTCATTAAAGCGGCAATTAGAAATAATTTTTTCATGGTATCTTCTATCGTCGCTAACCCCTCCTGCCCAGAGGGCGCCCGCCCTTGGTAAGGGGGCTAAATTAAAATTTGGCAAAAGGAGTCAACAGTTTTAACTTCGCAAACGCTCTACTTTTTTACCAACTATGATTTTAGCCCCCTTACCAAGGGCGGGCGCCCTCTGGGCAGGAGGGGTTAGCGGCATTGGGCCGCCTCTTCATCCAATCATCGCGGCTTCGATTTCGTCGGCTTCCAGGGGCACGCCTTGCATCAAATCTTCGTTGCCGTTTTTGCCAATAAGAATCAGGTTTTCCAGGCGCACAGCCAGGCCTTCTTCGCGAATGTAAATACCCGGTTCAACGGTGAGAATCATGCCTTCGGCTAACGGCAGATTCGGATCAGCGACATCATGCACATCTAAGCCAATGTGGTGCGAAACCCCATGCATGAAATACTTTTTGAAAAGCGGCTTGTCTTTGTCTTGCTTTTCTACTTCGTCTTTGTTTAACAAGCCAAGACCAATCAGTTCGCTTTCCATCAGTTTGTTGACTTCATCTTGATACTCTTTATGAATCACGCCGGGGCGCAACATTTGGGTGCAAGCGCGCAGAACACGCAGAACCGCGTTATAAACATCGCGCTGGCGCGGGGTAAAGCGGCCATTAACGGGAACAGTGCGCGTCATGTCTGAAAAGTAATTGGCGTATTCGGCGGCGACATCCATGAGGAGCAGTTCACCGTCTTTGCACTCAGCGTTGTTTTCAATGTAGTGCAGAACGCAGGCGTTCTTGCCGGATGCGATGATCGGCGTGTAAGCAAAACCGCGTGAGCGGCGGCGCAGGTATTCATGTGCCAGTTCGGCTTCGATTTCAAATTCTTGCACGCCGGGCTTGATGAATTTCAAAACACGCTCGAAACCGGCTGCTGTAATCTCGGTAGCAGCGCGAATTGCGCCGATTTCCTCACCACTTTTTATCATGCGCTGGCGATGTAACAGCGGCGCCAAGCGCGCGAAACGATGCAACGGAAACTCGTGCTGCAAGCGTGCAATGAAGCGCCGATCACGTGACTCAACGGGATTGCTGGCACGACGATGCTCGTTGAGATTGAGATAAACCGTTTCGGCTTCAAAGAGCACAGTTCGCAAGACGCGCTCAAATTCGCTGAGCCATAAAACCTTTTGAATGCCGGTTATTTCGCGCGCTTGCTCTTTGGTCAGTTTGTCACCTTCCCAGATGGCAATCTCTTCGTTGGTTTCGCGCAAGAATAAAATTTCGCGGTCTTCTTCCTCACGCGCCGATGGATTGAGCAGGAGAACCGTTTCTTCCTGGTCAACGCCGCTGAGATAATATAAGTCGCTGTTTTGCCAGAAGCCCATCGTGCCATCGGCATTGGTAGGCATAACATCGTTGGCATTGAGAATGGCAATTGATTTTTCCGGCAGTTGTGCGGCAAGTTTTTTCCGATTATTCGCAAAAAATGCCGCAGGAAGTTGAGCGTAGCGCATAAATGAAGTCTTTCACTGAAATCTGCTTTACACCTTAAACAAAACGGCTTCGCGTGCCAATACAAAGAGCGCGCGAAGCCGTTTTAGAAATCGTTCTAAATGTTGAGAGAAATGGGAAAGACGTTAAATTATCAAGGCTGAAAAATCACAGTGCGTAATTTGCTGAGGGGCATATATTTGACGTGACCATCAGCATAAAGCATGTTAATGGCGCCTAAGTGACGATCCAAACAAATTCGCCCCATGTTGGTGCTTTGATTGCCGGTTTGCAGATCGTAAGTGCCGGGACAACTGCTGTCGCCGTTAGCCGGCCAGGTATCAATCCAGTTCGCATCCGCCAATAGCATGGTTTTGGAAACTTCCTTAACATCGGCCAGTAAATCCACGCTGCCAGTATGCGGGCCGGGATAGTCTGCATAAAGGAAACCGTTATAAGCGTAACTGCCGCTATAACTAAAGCCTGTCCAAGCGGATGTTGCTGTGCCAACACCGCCTCCGGTGCGTGTGGCATCAGGACAAAAGTGAATTTGCTTGTTCTTGGCGTAAGTTTCAAAAGCCACATTCCAGAGGTAGTTGGCGGCGATAGCTTTATAGGTGAAATTTCGCTCGTCGTTGTCCTGCCAATATTGCTGCGCGGCCAGGCCCAGTTGCTTTAAATTGTTCTGGCAGGATGACTTGCGGGCATTGGCCCGCGCCCGTGCAAAAACGGGAAACAAAATGGCAGCGAGGAGCGCTATTATCGCTATGACGACAAGCAACTCTATCAACGTGAATCCGCCGCATAAGTAGGCTTTTCGCTGTTTTTCCGTTGCATCCCACATTTTCATCAGGGTTTCTTTTACGTTTAATCCACCTTAAAACAATTTCCCCATTATTCATCCATTATGCCCCAGTGTGGCAAAGCCAAAACTCATATGATGCATTTGCTTAATCCTCGTAAAGTCGCACAGCTTGAGTTTCATTAGCAAAGCGCGCGGCGCCGCTGTTCCAGACCTTCCAAACTTCGCTGGACGATTTACCGTTTTGCATCAGGCGGCGAATTTGGCTTGTGCCACAGACTTTATCGAACATCGAATTGCGATCAGATGAATTCCAAAATTTAATTTGAGGTGCCACGCGGCGAACGGCATCATAGATTTCAAAATTGAGGCGTGTCAGTTGAACCTGTTTCGGCTCATGCAGAATAATTTGCACGCCGCTGCAAAGCTGTTTCGCATAGCGGCCTTTGACGGGAATCCATGACGCCGCGCGAAACTCAACGCCGGGCAAGCCGCGTTTTTGAAGCTCCTGTTGTAAAGCAGCCGCGTTAATTCCGGGCGCGCCGGCCACTTCAAA
>DASWNL010000388.1:0-7004 GCA_036399215.1 Abditibacteriaceae bacterium | reverse complement strand
AGGAGGGGTTCTGCCTACTGCCTCCCATTGTATAATTCTTCTTGTTGTTTTCTTTTCATGTTACGTTTTGTTTCGCGCACTTGCGCTGCTCTTTTTACAACCGCGCTGCTGGCCTTATCAGGCTGCGGCAATAATCCGTATCCGCCGGGCGAAGCGGCCAAGCCTACCTTGTTTCGCGCGATGGGCGATGATCCCCGCACGCTTGACCCGACGGTGAGTTATGTGGCCGGTGTTGAAGCGGCGACGGTGGACGCGATTTATCCCTCGTATTATCACTATCATTTTCTGAAGCAGTCACCGTTTAAATTAGAGCCGATGCTTGGTGCCCGCGATGCCGAGCGGCGCGTTTTCCCGTTTCAGGCCAAAGGAAAAGCCGGACAGGGCGAGGCGTGGCGCTTTGAATTGAAAAAGGGCGTTCGTTTTCAGGACGATCCCTGTTTTCCCGGCGGCAAAGGGCGCGAAGTGGTGGCGGCAGACATCATTTATGCGTTTCGCCGCATGGCCGACCCGGCGATTCCCTGCCCGGTGTTGGGCTTTTTTGAAGATAAGATTCTGGGTTTTGCCGATTACATCAAAGCCAATCGTGCCCGCCAGGAGAAGAAACAAAAGGCCGATTACAGCGCGCCGGTCGAAGGCTTGTGGCTCGACCCCAATAATCCGCACGTTTTTGAAATCCGTTTGAATCAGCCTTATCCGCAGCTAAAGTTTTTGATGGCGATGCACTTCACGACGCCGATTGCGCGCGAAGCGGCAGAAAAATACGGCCAAGGTCTGGCACGCCATCCCGTCGGTTGTGGCCCCTACATTTTGCAGGAATGGACGCCAAAAAAACGCATCGTTTTAACTGTGAATCCAAACCGGATGGAAGAGTTCTATCCGACTGAAGGCGAGCCGGGCGACCGCGAGGCCGGTCTTTTGGCCGATGCCGGTAAGCGCCTGCCTCTCAACGAGAAAGTTATTTTCACAGCGATGCGCGAAAGCACGACCAGTTGGAATATGTTCGTGCAGGGCTACTTAGATTCATATGCTGTGACGCAGGAAAACTATTCGCAGGTCGTCAGCCGCGCCGGTTCATTGACGCCGGAAATGGAAGCTAAAGGCATCACGCTTCGCAAAGTGGTTGATCCGGGCATTTCTTATCTGTTGTTCAACATGGACGATCCGGTTGTCGGCGGTTATACGCCGCAAAAGCGCAAGCTGCGTCAGGCGATTTCGCTGTCGCTGGATGCACAGGCGTTTCTTGATCTGTTCTCGCAGGGAAACGGCAAGTTAGCGGAGTTCATTATCCCGCCGGGACTTTTCGGCTTCGATGACAACTACAAGAATCCTTATCGCCGCTATGATCCAAGCTTGAAGCGCGCCAAGGAGTTGTTAGCCGAAGCTGGCTATCCCAACGGTATTGATAAGAAGACCGGACAAAAGCTGACGATTTATTTTGATAATGCCGGTGTCACAGCCGCAGGGCGTCAATACGCTGGCTTATTGGTTAAACAGGTTTCACGGTTGGGCATCAAAGTCGAATCGCGGCCCTCGCGGCCCATTGTCTGGCAAGACCGCGTAGATAAAGGCCAATTCCAATTTATTTCCTACGGCTGGCTCGCCGATTATCCCGACCCGGAAAACTTTGTCTTCCTGCTTTATGGGCCTAATAAACGTCCTGGCCCTAATCACACCAACTATAACAATCCCGAATACAACAAACTTTTCGAGCAGATGCGCGCGATGGAAGATTCTCCGGCACGACGCGCACTTATCGAAAAAATGCGCGCTATTGCCGTCGAAGATTGCCCGATGGTTTTCATGGAACACGGCGAAGATTTGGCGTTGAATTATAACTGGCTGCAAAACGCGAAAATCCACCCGATTGCCAATGATGTCACCAAATATCGGCGTGTGGACGGCCCGGCGCGTGCTGAGGCGCAGGCGAAGTGGAACCGTCCCATCGTCTGGCCCCTTCTGGTGTTTATGGCCTTGCTTTTCGTCGGTTCAATCCCTGCTGCAAATACCGTCAAACAGCGCCGCACGCGCCGCTTGCGCCGCGAACCTTCCGAAACGGAGGTAAAGTCCTGATGCTGCGTTATGTTATCCGTCGCGTGCTTTATGCCATTCCGATTCTGCTTGGCGTGTCGTTGCTGACATTCTTGCTTTTTTACTGCACCGTCACGCCCGAACAGATGGCAAAACGCAACCTGTCGGCGAAAAATCCTTCGCCAGAACAGATTCAAGGTTGGTTGCGCGAACATGGCTACGATAAGCCGCGCTCCGAGCAATTTGAAAAGCACATAAGAGAACTGTTCGGTTTTCAGTTTGGTAATTCAGATGCGACCGGCGAGCCGATCTGGGACAAGCTCAAAGCCGGCGCCGGGCCATCGCTGCTCATTGGTTCGACCCTGTTTTTTGCCGGGTTGCTGACTTCGATTACGTTGTCTTTATACGTGGCCTATTATCGCGGGACATATCTCGATTACTGGGCAACATTTTTATGTGTGTTGTTGATGAGCATCAACATCATCGTTTACATCGTGGCCGGGCAATGGTTTTTCTCGAAGGTGCTGCGTCTGTCGCCTCTGGCGGGCTATGAAAGCGGGCCGGCGGCCCTGAAATTTATATTGATTCCGGCTATCATCGGCGTGCTGTCTGGCATCGGCGGCAGCGTGCGCTTTTATCGGACAGTTATTCTTGAAGAAATCAACCAGGATTACGTTCGCACAGCGCGTGCAAAAGGTATCGGGGAGAACCGGGTTCTGTTTCGCCATGTCTTGAAGAATGCTTCGATTCCCATTCTCACTTCCACCGTGACAGCCATTCCATCGCTGGTGTTGGGTGGTCTACTTATCGAATCGTTTTTTAATATTCCCGGCCTCGGTAGTCTTACGGTTGATGCCATTCAAAGCCAGGACTTTGCCGTTGTCCGCGCGATGGTTTTTCTTGGCACGGTGCTTTATATTATTGGCCTGGTTCTGACCGACATATCCTACGCGCTGTTCGACCCACGCGTGCGTTTGGAATAAGATTTCATTCTCTTCATGAGCAACTTACTTCCCAATTTATGGCCGATTCTCTTAGTTTGTCTGCTGGTTTTTGCCATCCGCAAAGCCGGACAGGCGCCTTTGTGGGCCGAAGCCTACCGCCGCTTGCGCCGCAATCGCATGGCGATGCTTTCGCTTTTCATCATCACCCTGTATGGCAGCGTAGCATTCCTGGATTCGATTGGTTGGCCTAACAAAGATGGCGAATGGAAGACGATCATTGACCGCACTTTCGAGAAGCCGCAGGAGCGCTACTACTCAGCACCAATGGCTAAGACGACAATCGGAGAACCTAAACCGCGCGCCCTCGAAGCCCGCCATCTTTTAGGCACTGATGCCATCGGTAATGATGTTTTTTATCGAACGATTAAAGGCTGCCGCACAGCGATGATAATCGGTGGCATGACGCTGCTCATTTCGACTCCGCTGGCGTTACTTTTTGGAATGTTAGCCGGCTACTTCGGCAAGCGTGTAGATGATGCGGTGCAGTATTTCTACACCACGCTGAATTCAATTCCCGATATTCTACTGCTGATTTCCATTTTGCTGGTTTTGGGGCAAGGCTTGTGGCAATTGTGCGTGGCATTGGGCGTAACAAGCTGGGTTGGTTTGTGCCGCCTGACACGCGCTGAAACGCTGAAACATCGTGATCGCGAATATGTGCGTGCCGCGCGCGCCTTAGGTGCTTCCCATGCACGGATTATGTTTCGCCATATTCTGCCCAATCTGCTGCCGATAGTCATCATTACTACCACGCTGGGCTTTAGCGGTCTGGTGATGGCCGAAGCCATTTTGTCGTATTTGCAACTGGGCGTGGGCGAAGGCGTGGGCAGTTGGGGCAATATGATCGACGGCGCCCGTCTGGAACTGGCACGAGAGCCGATTATCTGGTGGAATCTGGCCTCGGCTTCGGCAGCGATGTTTATTTTGGTGCTGGCTTTCAACCTCTTCGGCGATGCGCTGCGTGATGCCATTGATCCGCGCTTGCGCTCGTAAATTTCATGAATCAATTGCCCACTCAACCTCTTTTGCAAGTCGAAAACTTGCGCACCTATTTCGATACGCCGCGCGGCACCGCACAGGCCGTGGATGGCGTTAGCTTCACCTTAAATCGTGGCGAAACACTGGCTATTGTTGGTGAAAGCGGCTGCGGCAAAAGCATGACGGCGCTTTCGCTGTTGCAACTGGTGCCCGAACCCGCCGGTTACATCGCCGGAGGCCGCGTCATATTCGATGGTGAAGATTTACTTGATCAAAGTTGGGATCAAATGAAGAATGTGCGCGGCAAAGAGATTGGCATGATTTTTCAGGAGCCGATGACCAGCCTCAATCCGGTTTTCACCATTGGAAACCAATTAATTGAAGCGATGGAGATTCACGGCACCGCAGAAGGTGGTGCCGCCCATAAAAAAGCGGAGGAAGCCTTAGAACGTGTCGGTTTGAATGCCCAGTTGATGCGGCAATATCCCCATGAATTGTCCGGTGGCATGAGGCAGCGCGTAATGATCGCGCAGGCTTTGGTCAACGAGCCGAAGTTGCTCATCGCCGATGAACCGACTACGGCGCTGGATGTAACCGTGCAGGCACAGATTTTACGATTGCTGGAAAAACTGCAACGGGAAAGCGGCATGGCAATTTTGCTGATTACGCACGATTTAGGAATTGTCTCCGAAGTCGCCGACCACGCCGCTGTGATGTATGCCGGACACTTCGTTGAAGTAGCGCCCGTCACGGAATTGTTCCGCGAACCTCGCCATCCTTATACGCGCGGCCTCTTTGCCAGTTTGCCGGCGCGCACGCGGCGCGGGCAGGACCTGGAAACATTAGAGGGTATCGTGCCCGACGCGACAAGTTGGCCCTCTGCCTGCCGTTTTGAGCCGCGCTGCCCCTTTCGCTGGGACGAGTGCCAACGCATAGCACCAAAATACCAACCACCGGGCAGTGATCGCCCTGTGCGTTGCCATTTATTCGACCCGGAAATTCCCAAACCGCCAGAGCGCGAAACACAATCAAAGCAAGAGATCGCGGAGGCCAAAGCATGAGCGAAGCGAAAAGCGATGTTCTGCTGCAAGTGCGCGATTTAAGCAAGCATTTCCGTCTGCGTGGCGGCCTTTTCGCGCCGCGCGCTGTTAATAAAGCAGTAGATGGTGTGAGCTTCCAAATTGAACGCGGGCAAACTCTGGCTTTAGTCGGCGAAAGCGGCTCAGGAAAAAGCACTGTCGGTGCCATGCTTCTGGGGTTGTTAGAGCCAAGCGGTGGCGAGATTACCTTCGACGGCAAGAATTACATGGCGCAGAATGCCGGCGAAAAACGCGCCCTGCGACGCCAAATGCAAGTGGTTTTTCAAGACCCCTATGCCTCACTCAACGCGCGCCTCAACGTGCGCGAAACTCTTATTGAAGGCTTGAATATTCATAAAATCGGCACTCCAACTGAGCGCGAACAGCGCGTGCGCGATTTAATGGAGCAGGTCGGCCTCTCGCCAACGGCCATCGAGCGCTATCCGCACGAGTTTTCCGGCGGGCAGCGCCAGCGCATCGCCATTGCACGGGCGCTTTCGGTTGATCCTTCGTTCATTGTTTTGGATGAACCAACCAGCGCCCTTGATGTTTCGATTCAAAGCCAGATTTTGAATCTCCTGCGTCGTCTTCAGCGCGAACGTGGCCTGACCTATCTCTTTATAACGCACAATTTAGGTGTCGTTGAATATCTCGCCGATGAAGTCGCGGTCATGCAAAAAGGCCGTATTGTCGAAAGCGGCAGCATCGAAAACATTTTCGACCAACCGCAGCAGGATTACACCAAAGGTTTGCTGAGTGCGATTCCTTCTCTTGATCCTTCCAAACGCCGCTTGGCAGCTTAGGTTTTTCTCATGAAAAGTGGTTTTTGCGTTTTGTGGGGCCGGCCTAATGCGGGCAAAAGCACCTTGCTTAATGCACTTTTGGGCCGCAAGCATGTTATCGTGTCGCCGCGCCCTCAAACCACGCGACATCGCATCGCCGGTGTGCTTCATGCAGAAGATTTTCAAATCGTTTTTCTCGATACGCCCGGCATTCATGAGCCTCAGCACAAACTCGGCGAAGCCCTGGTGAAAAACGCGCGTGGCGCTTTGCAGGATGTTGAATGCGTGATTTTCGTAGCCGATACAACCGATAAGCCACACGACGATGACCACCGCGCCGCTGCATTATTACAAGGTGTCAAGGCGCCGGTTTTATTAGCCCTGAATAAAACTGACATCGCCAAGAAAGACCCGCGTTACACCACTAACCGAACACAATTTGAAGCCTTACGCTCATTCGCTGAAGTTATCGAAATCTCTGCCAAAACCAGCACCGGGTTAGAGCCACTGAAACGTGCCGTTGTTGAGCGCCTTCCTGAAGGTGAGCCTTATTTTCCACCGGAGATGATCGGTGATCGCTCACCCGAATTCCATATCGAAGAGTTGATTCGCGAAGCCGCTTTCAACCAGCTCTTACAGGAAATACCTCATTCCATCGCTGTTGGTGTGGAAAATTTAGAGCCGCGCGCGAATGGCGTTTTGTTTATAGCGGCTTTTGTTTTTGTTGAGCGTGATTCACAAAAGCGCATTGTCATCGGCGAAGGCGGCAATCGCATCCGCGACATTGGCAAAGCGGCGCGTGAGGAGATTCAAAAACTATTGGGCCGTCCGGTTTTTCTTGATCTACGCGTCAAAGTGCGAGAAAAGTGGCGCGATAATGAAATGTGGATTCGCCGCTTTGGCTACGAGGAAAAGTGATGCACGAAACTCAAATCAGGAAACAGCAAAGAAAAGTGGCTGGCATATTCCTGGTTGCGCCATTTCTTTTTTGTTACCTGTCGTGGTTATTCATGAACTTTGCTTTAAATATGCTGGACGAGGGTTATGGGCGCTTGGAGTTTTAAGGGCAATCAGTAAGCAAGAATTAATCGTAAGTGATGCTGCAAGGGCCGGTGTATATCTTTTAATCGTAT
>DASWNL010000387.1:0-5009 GCA_036399215.1 Abditibacteriaceae bacterium | reverse complement strand
GTTCGTCTTCGGCGCGTTTTTCGAGGGCTTCGATGCGCGGGTCAATCTCTGCGCGCAATTTGCTTTCTAATTTGGCGTGTTGACTGTCTTTGCGGCGGCGCTCAATCATGCCGCCCATGCCGCCCGCTGGGCGCGGCACTTGAATTGTGCCAATGCCGCTGTCATCCCCTACGATTTCAGGCGCATCGCTATAAAGAATCCACTGGCAAAGTGAACAGTAAGTGGAATTAAGCGCCGTCACATGGCCGCAGCGCCCGCACACTAATCGAGACAAGTCAACATTCCTTTTGCGTTAGTTTTCGGCAGCGCCGCTTAGCGGGTTGATAGAAGGTGAACGCATCGTCATCTTTGCCGGCACTATGAGACTCGTTGTTTCGGTGCCTGTCTCTTTGACCTTTGTGTTGTTCGCAGGCTGTGGCCCACCGCCGGTCAAAAAATAAACGGCAAACACCAGAAGTGCCACCACAATTCGCCAGACCACGAATAAAGCCACACTTTTGGTT
This sequence comes from Abditibacteriaceae bacterium, assembly GCA_036399215.1. Classification (GTDB taxonomy): domain Bacteria; phylum Armatimonadota; class Abditibacteriia; order Abditibacteriales; family Abditibacteriaceae; genus DASWNL01. Next base: position 4,506 of record DASWNL010000387.1, on the reverse strand, counting down.
TTCAGGTAGTTTAGCAAAAAGCCAATCGCCCAAAATCCCGATAACGCCGATGCTACAATGCCCAAAAGCATCACGCCGGGCGAAGCATCCAATTCGGTAAAAGCGCCCGGTTTGAAAAGAGAACGCGCCTCGAAAATCGTGGCGCCGAGAGTAATCGGCACAGACATCAAGAACGAAAAGCGCGCGGCGGCTTCCCTTGTCAGGCGGCGAAACAGGCCAAAGGTAATCGTTGAGCCTGACCGGGAAACGCCCGGCACAAGGGCCAGGGCTTGCGAGCAGCCGATGACCAAAGCATCCATCAAATTGACATCTTCCAACACACGCTCTTTACTGCCAACCTTATCAGCCCAGCCCAAAAGCAGACCCATCACAATTAGCATGGTTGCGTTGAAAAGAGGATTAATGAAAATCGGTAACTTTTCTTCCGCATCACGCAACAATAAGCCGGCTATGACTGCCGGGATGCACGCTAAAAACACCAGATTGCGTAATTTGACCTGTGCCGGATTGCGCAGTAATTCTACCCAATCGTGGCGAAAGTAAAACACGAGCGCAAACAATGTCCCAATGTGCAAAAGCACATCGAATGTCAGATTGCGGTCTTGACCTAAAAGCCAGTGAGTGATGTTAAGGTGCGCTGAAGAAGAAACGGGAATAAATTCCGTGAGGCCTTGAACTAAGCCGAGCAGGATAGCCTGCCACCAGGTAACCATAAATTAAATTTCCAAAATCTTGTAGTTTGCAAAACAGCTTGCCCCTCACCCCAGCCCTCTCCCTCCTGCCCAGAGGGCTGGGGTGAGGGGTATTCACCCAACCTTTTCTTTCACAATTTCGCTTGCCAATCCGTTTTCCGACGCGCCGGCCTCATAGTGTCCGGTGTCTGTTGTCATGATGACAGGCGTTTGCCGTCCGGCATGCCACTCGGCCAGGACAATTTTTAAAATGGCAGCTAAAGGCACCGCTAAAAACACGCCGATAAACCCGAAAAACTCCATGCCAATCAGCAAAGCGATAATTACCGTTACCGGATGCAAATCCACTTCATGCCCGACAACGCGCGGTAAAAGCACCTTGCTTTCGAGAAAGTGCATCAACGTAAAGCCGACCAGCAAAAGAGTCGTCGTCGAAACCGAACCGGTCGTCAGAAAACAAACCAATGCTAAGGGAATGGCGCCAAGTAGTGGGCCAATCACCGGCACGGCGCGCGTCAGGCCAGCGATAATGCCGAGGGTAAACGGATAGCGCACGCCTAAGGCCAGAAGCATCAGCGTGACGAGAATCCAGGCGATGACGCACATCAGGGCTTGTCCGCGAATGTAACCATCAAAAACGCGATCCAGATGCGCTGCCATGCGTGCCGCACGCGGGCGCCATTCCAGAGGCACCAATAATTTCGCTTCCTGGCGAATGGCCGGGCCATCGCACAAAAAATAAAACACCAGAACCGGAATCAGTAGTAGCTCTACCAGAAACCCTGCACCCTGAAACACATGCCGTATGCCGTCTTTAGCCCATTGAACCCCGTCGTTCACCGAATCGGTCACGGAAATCTGCACCTGTCGCGAAACTTCCGGCCCTGCCCACGACAAATGCGTGTTAATGGCGGCTTGCACCTTGGAACTCAACTCGACGAAAAAGCGACTGCGCTCGGTTGGGTCATCCGGCACGAAGCGACGCCACATTTCGGCGGCGTCTCGCGTGATGGGATTAAGGCCCACCAGAATCAACAGGTAAAACGCCAGCCCGATGCATAAAAATACAAAAATCACGGCTAAGCCACGCCCGCGATGGCGCGTTTCTGGCGTTTTGCCACCAAAAACTGGAAATTTTTGGAGCGCATTCACCAAGGGCCGCAGCAAATAGGTGATGCTCATCGCCATCACGATGGTGATAAGAATCTCGCCGGCATGTTCGCCGATATAACGTGCTTCTTCGGGCGCTCGCCAGATGAGCGCCGCCACAAGAACTACCGTCGCCGCCAGCCAGATGATGCGGCGATTCGTCCACACCGATGAGTTCTGTGGTTCGGGTGGGGTAGGCAATGGATGATTTGAAGAATTGGGCGAAGTGGGCAGAGAACTCATTTCAGTGAAATTTCAAGCGCGCACCAAATCCAGCGGCGAACTGGGCACAGGCGGCGGTTGAGGTGCGGGCGTAAAATCCTGCGGACGCTCACCACGCCCGGCCCAGTGTAAAATCGCCTGAGCGATGCGCTCGCACGCCCCGCCATCTCCATAAGGATTAACGGCGTGGCTCATTGTCGTGTAATAATCGGCATCCGACAACAAGCGTGAGGCTTGTTGCACAATATCTTCGCGCCGCGTGCCGACTAATTTTGCCGTGCCGGCATGAACGCCTTCAGGCCGCTCGGTAGTGCCGCGCAAAACCAAAACCGGCAAACCCAAAGCGGGTGCTTCTTCCTGCACGCCACCACTATCGGTCAGCACTAAATGGGCACGTTTCATAACTTTAACCAAGTCCACATAATCCATCGGCTCGGTCAGTTCAACACGCGGATGCTGGCCTAAAACACGTTGCAATGGCTCACGCACAATCGGGTTGGGGTGCATTGGCAAAACAGCACGCGTATCGGGGAATTTTTCGATGATTTCATGCAAGGCTAAGGCGATATTTTCCTGAGGCTTGCCCCAGTTTTCGCGGCGATGCGTCGTCACCAAAATCAAGCGCTCTCCGGGCGTTTTTTCAACAGCCGCTTCGGGCCGGTTGACAACTTGTAAAAGCGCATCAATAACCGTATTGCCAGTCAGGAAAATGCCTTTGGAATCAACGCCTTCACGCAACAAGTTCTCGCGCGCCATCTGCGTGGGCGCGAAATGCAACTGTGTAATTTGCGAAGTTAAGCGCCGATTGATCTCTTCAGGAAACGGATCATAAAGATTATCGGTGCGAAGCCCGGCTTCGACGTGGCCGAACGGAATCTTATGATAAGCCGAAGCCAAAGCTGCTGCGAGAACGGTTGTTGTATCGCCCTGTGCCAGCACAATGTCGGGCTGCACTTCTTTGAAAACATCATCTAATCCGGTCAAGGCGCGGGTTGTTATTTCCGCAAGCGTTTGCCCGGCTAACATGATATTTAAATCGTGTTCGGGCGTGATATTGAAAAATTCAAGAATTTGATCAAGAATCTGGCGATGCTGCGCCGTAACGCCGACCACGCAGTGAAATTCGGGGCGCGCTTTTAATAAATTCACCAGCGGCGCCATTTTCACCGCTTCAGGCCGCGTGCCGAAAATCGGCAGCACTGTTAGTGGCTCAGTTATAGGTTTGGAAGAATCAAAGCTTAAAACCATCGCGCGTAGTTTAGCGAAATTGGCGGCTGTTGCTTTTAAGTAAAACGAGAACGCGCCCATCCACGTTACAAATTTGCGTGTGCGCGTTCAATTGTTGAAGCGGATAGGGCCAGTGGCAGTGTCCACAAAAAGTCAGCGGCGCTCGATGTTTCTCCAAAAAATGACGCAGAGCAACATCGCCCAGACAACCGCCCTCATTCAATTGCGGCGCTGCGTGCAACAGCAAAATATCGGGCGCCTGTTGCATGATATTTTTGAGAAGTCTTTCATATTCACGCATTGAAGTCTGCAATCCACGCCCGGTTTCACCAAGCACACCGCCGAGACCACCGACTTTTAAGTCGTCCTTTTCTGCAATTAATCCGTGTAAAAGGCTTTCCGGTTTTTGCTCGAAGCAGTCGTGATTTCCTGAAACACCGACGACCCAGCGAAAGCGTCGTTGAAAGGCTTGCCATACAGCATCAACCAGGCCGCTAACACCGCGTTGTAACTCCGGCGACGCATAAAAATCACCGCACAATAAAACCCCAAGTTTGTTAGCAGGTGGCAAGAGTCCAGCTTCACAGAGATTAGCTACTTCCTGTGCAGCCAACTCACCTAAAAGATGACCGTCGAAACCGATTCCCTGTAAATCTGAAGTGACAATCAAACCCTCTAAGGCATCCGGTAAGTCATCAATAAATCCGGTGGTGATTTCCAACAAAGCCGTGCCCACACGCCCGCCACTTTCTGCCTGCCGAAACGACAGAACAGATAATGGTTGCGGATTCCAATCAAGGATTTTCACTGTTTAGCCAGTTCTTGCAGCCGGTCAACGATAAAATCCAAAGCTGCCCAATTGTCCGGTAGTTCGTTATGCCACCGTAAAACAATCGAAGCGCCTTTTTCGGCAAAGAACTGGAATTGATATGATGTTCCATCCCTGCTTTCAAAATCCGCCAAAGTGGGATTTATGGAAATTTTTTGAAATTCTAAGATTTGCAGCCATTCTCGAACTTCTACAGGGTCAACCGAAATTTTCCAGTTTTGAAATTCATCTTCTTCTAACGGATCATCCAAGCCAAACAAGCAACGATTTGCAGGCAAAGACCAACAACTCAAGTGATGACCATCTTGAATTTCTATTAAACGAATGAGGAGTTCGTCTTTAACAAATGTAGTTTTGATTTTCAAAGACAGAATTATGCGTGACATT
>DASWNL010000386.1:0-10034 GCA_036399215.1 Abditibacteriaceae bacterium | reverse complement strand
CACTCGTAATACAATTTCGCCGAGTCCCACGTTGAGACAGCGTTCAAGTCGTTATGCCATTCGTGCAGGTCGGAACTTACCCGACAAGGAATTTCGCTACCTTAGGACCGTTATAGTTACGGCCGCCATTGACCGGTGCTTAGATTCGATGCTTCGGCTTGCGCCTGACATCTCCTCGTGACATTCCGGCATTGGGCAGGCATCAGCCCCTATACGTCGCCTTACGGCTTAGCAGAGACCTATGTTTTTGGTAAACAGTCGCTTGAACCGATTCTCTGCGGCCCCTTCACGCTTCCGGAGCAAGTCCGTACACGTTAGTGGGGCTCCCCTTCTTCCGAAGTTACAGGGAGAGATTGCCGAGTTCCTTAACGTGGGTTCTCTCGCGCGCCTGAGGATACTCTCCTCGCCTACCTGTGTCGGTTTGCGATACGGACACCTGCAAACTACGTCATGACTTTTCTAGGCCGTATAGGTTTTACCACTTCGAGCTAAGCTCTCGTGTCCCCCCTTGGTTATAGGGGCCACCCTCCATCCAATAGGAGGTAGGCTAACCAACCGACGCATCATGCCGGGTAACATTTACAGATGGGGCTGGAATATCAACCAGCTGTCCATCGCCTACGCCTTTCGGCCTCGGCTTAGGCCCGCCTGAACAGGAGAGGACGAACCTTGCCCCTGAAATCTTAGGCTTACGGCGGCAAAGATTCTCACTTTGCTTTTCGCTACTCATTCCTGGATTCGCACTCGTGTTTCGTCCAGCTGCGCTTGCGCTCAACCTTCAACCTACTGCACGACGCTCCCCTACCACTCATCCCGAAGGATGAATCCGTAATTTCGGTGCCTGGCTTGAGCCCCGTTGAATTTTCCGCGCGAGATCACTCGATCAGTCAGCTATTACGCACTGTTTAAAGGGTGGCTGCTTCTAAGCCAACCTCCTGATTGTCTGAGCAATCTCACCTCGTTAACCACTTAGCCAGAACTTGGGGACCTTAATTGACGGTCTGGGCTGTTTCCCTCTCGGCCATGAAGCTTATCCCCCACGGCCTCACTGCCGGAATACCGCCAACGGCATTCGGAGTTTGATTGATTTCGGTAGGCTTGTGGGCCCCCTAGACCATTCAGTGCTCTACCACCGTTGGTTACTTTCCGACGCTAATCCTCAAACTATTTCGGGGAGAACCAGCTATATCCGAGTTCGTTTAGCGTTTCACCACTACCCACAGCTCATCCAAAGCGTTTTCAACCGCCACTGGTTCGGGCCTTCACGAAGTTTTACCTTCGCTGCACCCTGTCCATGGGTAGATCACTCGGTTTCGGGTGTACCACATGCAACTAAACGCGCTATTAACACTCGCTTTCGCTTCGGCTGCGGCCCTGCGGCCTTAACCTTGCTGCATACGATAACTCCCAGGATCATTCTACAAAAGGCACGCCGTCACACTTGCTTGCGCAGTAGTGCTCCGACTGCTTGTAGGCGCACGGCTTCAGGAATTGCTATTCCCCTTCCGGGGTGCTTCTCACCTTTCTCTCACGATACTTGTGCACTATCGGTCACTTGGAGTGTTTAGCCTTAGGGCGTGGTCGCCCCAGATTCACGCAGAATTTCACGGGTTCCGCGTTACTTGGGAATTCCTTAACCAGGCCACTTGATTTCGTCTACAGGTCTTTCACCTTCTATGGATCATCGTTCCAGAGAGATTCGACTATCGCGTGGTATGGTAACTGGTTGATAGGTCTTGCGCCCTATCCAAAGGCTCCCGCAACACCGATCACACATCGCCGCAAGGCTGTGCCGTGTAATCGGTTTAGGCTGTTCCCGTTTCGCTCGCCACTACTCAGGGAATCACATTCGTTTTCTTCTCCTCCGCTTACTTAGATGTTTCAGTTCAGCGGCTTACCTCTACCCATACTATATATTCATATGGGAGTTCCATGACTGGTCATGGAGGGTTGCCCCATTCGGAAATCTCCGGATCAAAGCCTGCTTACGGCTCCCCGAAGCTTATCGTCGTTTGCTACGTCCTTCATCGGCTCCAAGTGCCAAGGCATCCACCGTGCGCCCTTCCTAACTTGACTACGCATATCATAACTTTTGGTCTTTCAACCAAAAGCGTATCCATCATTGCGCTTCTTAAAGAACACACATTCTCAATTCAAAATTTAAAATTCAAAATGCAAAATTGCTTTTGCACTTTTCCTTTTTCACTTTGCATTAAAATTGGTTGCTCGGCGAAATTTAATTTCTCATTCTCTATGCAGTTTTCAAGGTGCTCAGTCACACCATTTGGAAAAGCACTTTGTGCTCTTCACGTCGGAGGCTGATGCGAATGAACTTAATTCCAACTTTCAAGATTCACTCGAATCAATCAACGGCACTTCGGTGGTGGATTGTTTAAGGAACAATTTTTCCGGCTTTGTTTCGGCCTCTTTTCATCCGGCGGCAAGGAGAAATTCTACATAATTCCACATAGCCACGTCAAGGCTTTTTCCGAAAAATATTTAATTTTTTCTAACGTCTTGTTTGGTGCTTGCAGTGACCCAGTGCGAAGAAAGACTCTTAAGGCTCTGATGATCTGCTCGAAGGAGTTGCCATTTCAGCAACCTGTTAACAAACGATATTTGGTCGTGTTAGGTTCCAGCGTTTCCAAAAAATTTTGGAATTTTTTTTGCTGGATTTCAAAGGTGCTCCGCATTAAGAAAAAGGCGTTTGAAGTCCTTCATCCGGCGGCAAGAGAAAAATATACAGGTATAACGATGTTTTGTCAACAGGGCTGCATAAAATTCTCCTAAAAATTTGACTTTTGAAAAATATGCCTTACAATAGGGAAGCCACTCCTATATTGTCATATGAAGTGGGATTTACTGAGGAGGAAAGAGTATGAACAGATTCGTAGTTGGATTAGGCGCGCTTTTGTTAGCAGCGCCGAGTGTAATAGCCCAGGCCGAAGCGCCAAAAACGGAAAAGGCGCCTAAAGCCGCGAAAGCAGGAGCCAAGCGAGAGAAAGGCACCGCTCATGTGCGTGTTTTGCACGCTCTCGTGGACGCCCCGGCGGCGGACATCTACCTTGACGATAAAAAGGTCGCGGAAAATATCGCTTTTAAGACCATCAGCGATTATCTGCAAATTGATAGCGGTAAAACCAACGTAAAAATCACGGCCAACGGCAAAACTGAGGCACTGCTCACTGGCTCTTTTACGGCTACCAAAGACGCTTATCTCACTGTCGCCGCTTATGGCACGACGGGCAAGGCCATGATTCTCAGTCAAAACGATAACACCGGCAAAGCCGATGAAAAAAAGGCGCGCCTGCGCGCTTTTCACCTCATCGCCGATGTCCCGACTGTGGCTGTCACCACGCCTTCAACGCGCGCTAAAAGCGGAGCCTCCAACGTCATTAAGCAACTGGCGTATGGCAAGAGCGCCACTAAACTGATGGCGCCCGGCAAAATCACTTTGCAACTACGCGCCGATGGTAAAGTGCTTAAAGAAGCAACGGATGTCACTCTGGAAGCCGGTAAGCGATACGCCATTTTCGCTGTCGGTAAACCTGACGCGATTGAACTTATCGTTAAACCAGCCGGCAAATAGAACAAAGGGCGCGAGCAAATTTAATTTGCTCGCGCCCTTTTTGTCTTTGGTTTTATATAAAGGCAATCATGAAAATCACACGCCTTTTCACCACTACTCTTTTAATTCTCGCGCCTACTTTCGCCTATAGCGATGAAACGCCGAAAGAAAAAACCAAAAGCATCGCGTATGTGCGAATATTACATGCCATCGCGGGAGCGCCGAGCGCCGATTTTTATTTTGATGATCAAAAAGTAAGCGAGAAAATCTCTTTCAAAACAGTGACAGATTATTTCCAAGTGCCAAGCGGCAAAACAATTATAAGAATGGCCGCCGCTGGAAACGAAGCCACGCTTTTAGATGGCAGCGCCACCTTTTCGCGAGACGGTTATTACACCATTGCACCCTATGGCACGATGGATAAAGCCAGGCTGACCGTGCAAAATGATCTCACTTCGAAAAGTGATGAAAAGCAAGCGCGCATCCGCGTTTTTCATTTAGCGCCCGGCGCACCAAAGCTTTCCTTCGCTTTTACTTCCAGGCAAAAGCCAAATATCATCAAAGATTTGGAATACGGCGAAGATACGACAAAGTTAATCGAACCCGGCACTCTGATAGTGCAAGTCGGCATAAACAACAAAGTCGTTTACGCACTGCCGAAAGTCTCATTGGAAGCCGGTAAACGCTACGCGGTTTTCGCTGTTGGCAAACTGAATTTGCCCGGCCCGCAAGCCTTTGAATTAATCATTCAAACGATGGGCAGCGACGAAAAAATGTAAAAAGTATTACCTCGATTTTAATGCGGGGCTTTTAGTTTTCTTAGCGAATGGGTAGGTGCAGCAGTATGTTGCCGCTTGGGGTGCGCAAGTGAGGAATAACCGTCCGCCCCCAGTTAATCAAGCCCGTTTTTTCCTCTCTCAATGGCTGTGCCGGAAACTGAATTTTCAAGACACTGTTTTCGATAGTGGAAGGTGCTGCTTTGTAATAACTCATCGTTCCACCGATGATGAAATCTTCTTTGTGTAACTTGATAAATCTATCCTGCAATTCCTGAGGCAAAGCGAAAAACGTAATTCCTTCTTCTAACTTCTGCTGCCCGAAATGCTGCAAAATTTCAGCACCTAAGGCTTCCTTCTCCATTCTTTTCTCAACAGACGACGCGATGAATTCCCAATCTCCTAACCTTATGATCTGCAATTCCAAGTCATTTTTACCGCTATTGTGCATGAGGAATGCATCGTTCTCCTTACGCCATGCAACACCAAAGGCCGATGCAATCCCCTTTAAGACATCAGCAAGAGTCATATCTTTGATTCGTGCTGTTACTAACGATTGAGCCGTTTTACAGTCGGGTGTAACGGCCAATTTGACACCGCTTTGCTTTTGCAACGCTGTGACAAATTTTGACGCTTGGCTTCGTGATTCACCAAGACCTGCAAAGTCGGATCGCTTAAGGCGGTGGTATCCACATGGTCAAATAAATCAGCCAAAACAGGTCTATTGATACCTGTCAATGAGAACAACATTATGCAAAGCAGAAATGGAAGGAATTGGAAAGTCTTTGGCTTCATGTATGTCCTCGTATACGTCCTCGTAAATCGAAAAAGCTCACCTTAATTCAAACCCTTCAAAAGTATCCCGAAGCCAAAACTGGAACCATCGGGATGATTGCCTTCAATCTCTAACATTAACTGAGACCTTGGATTGCCATCTCCATCCGGTTGAGTAAAAACTTTTGCCTTCATTTTCACTGTCTCCCAAGACTTCGCATCAAAGAGATTCAGTAAAGATTTGGTAGGCCCGCTTACATTGCCATACCTACCTACTTTCAAATACTCTTGTGCATAACTGGCTAAAGGAGCGCGGAAATCTGGAGGCAAATCACGCAAGCGAACGGAATACGCCAAAGGAAACGTCGCTCCCTGAGCCGCCTTTTCGGCCCTGACCGCCTCCATATAGGCGATTAATTTCTCTTGCACTTGTGTAAGAGAAGCAGGATTTTCGTTAGAATTTGGCAAACTTTGCCCCTGTCCGATGAGGTCATAAATTTCACTCAAACGCGGTTTTTTCCAAAGAAGAAACGGCCCATCACCTATGCGTTGCCAGGCCAGTTCGCGCTGGTTTGATATGTCCATTACCATGCCCTTAGCCGAACGATTGCCAAATAGCGAAATCTTGGGGCGATCTTTTACAGTCGTCACATCAGCGATGAAATTGAAGTCGGCAGCTTTGGCGGCTTGTAACAAAGCGTCATCAACTGTCGCATTTTCAATCGAAACCTTAACGCGCTTTTCTTCTGCTTCTGGTTCTGTTGGTCTGGATGACGGAGACAGGGCTGGCTGTGCTCATAACGGTAAGGCAAACCATGATAAAGCAGAGCAAAACATCCAGCCAAATTTATTCACAGCAATTCCTCCCGCTTACTTGTAATTCAAAATACGACATGAAACGAAGCATATGGTTTTAAGCCCTGGCCACCATTGAGACGATATGCGAAACCGAGATCAATAAACGGCGTGGCCGTAGCGGCTAAACCTACAAAAGGGCCGCGCCCGCTGAGACCCAGGTTGGCGCCGAATAGCGACATATGTTTGCGGCTGCCCAAAGTCAAAGCTTGGTATTGAATGGCGGGCGTCAGGCGCGAATCGAGGCCAGTTAGCCAGCCGAATTTCAGGGTCGGCACCGTGATGTCAGGCGTTTGCGCGGCAGCTTCGGCGGGCGTGGCGCCGTTCCAACTCGCTTCGATAAAAGACAGGGCGGCGCGAATGGCTGATTGAGGCGATAAGATTAAGGCCATGTGGTTGGTGTCAATCCAGCGCAGTGGCGGTCGTCCTAATGCTTCCCACAGACTGGTGGCTGCTTGTGGTGAGATGAACATATCGCGTGCTGCCTGAATCATTAACACTTGACGGGGCCGGTTTTTATCGGCATAAGTGAGGGGATCAACGCGGCTTAGCGTTTTTAGTTGTTCTTCATTTAACTTCTTAACGGAGTTTTTCAGAACAAAGCGCACTAAAAAGCTTTGGTCTTTAAACGAAGCTAAATTGCCGCCGCCAAGAACCGCAACACCGGCTCGCAGGCGTTCATCCTGCCCCATCGCCAAATGCGTGACGATAGCGCCTAAACTGGCGCCAAAACAGGCCAATCTTTGTGCATCAATATCGGGACGCATGGCAAGCCAATCCGTGACAGCACGCACATCGGCAACACTTTGCGAAAACGCTTGTTCCACAGCAGCGGCATCACCGCTAATAAAGCGACTAATCGGCGGCCTGCCCGGCACCGCACGCTTTCCGTGATATGGCAAAGTGATGACTGCGGCAGCCACGCCGCGCTCTGCTACATACTGCGCCGCTTGCTGCATGTAATGCGTAGGGTCGCCATTGACATTAAACAGCATTAATTGATGCAGCAAAATGATAGCGGGCGCTTTCCCAATTTCTCCCTTGGCAGAACCGCTTGCAGAACCGCGTGGTGCGTAGTAATCAAAAACGATCTTATCATTGCTCTCGAAACCACTCGGCTGCGGACTGAGCAGGGCAAAGCGCTGCGCTTTTACAGCGACTGAGCCTAAGCGACCTTCGAGTTCATCGGCCTGAACATCGGCCTGAGCAACGCTAAAACCAAAGGCGCTGAGCACTGCCCAAAACATCAAAAAATATTTCATGTTTCTATTCCCATCTTCAATTTTCGACCCTCAAAAATTAAAGGTTATTCGCAGAGTTATGGCAAGGCTATGGCGCTTTTCAAATCAACGGAGTTTTCGTTCTCTTTTGCACCTGAAGCAGAAGGCTCATGACTTGTGTTACCTTGATTGCCGTGGCTTGTGTCGCTTATGTGTCGCAGTAGGAGATATTCACGATTGAGATGTTGCTTTGAGGCCTTCCACAAAAGATGAAGCATCACAAGAAGGCTTGTTATCTATTGTGGTATTGGTTTTCAATGAAGCGCAAACGGTTGGCGCCGTTGTAGAAGAAATCTTGGGCCGCAAGATACCGTTTTTACATGAGGTCATCGTGGTGGATGATGGCTCAACGGTTACTCTAAAGGCATTGTTATACATGGGCGCTACAATACCTATCATGCCGCGCCTACATCGCTACCCGGTTATGTAGCTATCAGCGCCGACAAGTTCAAGCACTATTTTATCCCACTCATCCATCGTTTAGCCGCAGCCATAAACTGTTGTCACTGCTCTTTTTTGTGCCGCTTTACTTGTTCAGCAGCATCGCTCTGGGGTTGTGGCTAACCGCCAAAACAGGATTAGGCCGCCGCGAAGAAGCCGTGGTAACACTCTTGTTTGGCTGTGTGCTCATCTTTGCGCTTTTTCACAGCGTCACGCAACTCGATTACGATTGGTGCTATCGCTTGCCGATTCTGCCACACCTCATCGTCATCGCCGCCACCGGCTTTGCCATGCTTTGTCGTAAGCGCGCTCACAGTTAATGTTTCGATTACAACTTAATTTGTTTCTGCCCACTCATCTTCCTTCTTATTGCCCTTGAGAGACAAACGGCGATCTCCTCTCTGAGAACCAAAAGGGACAACTTTACTTCTTTCTGCCCCAATTACGCTCAGCTTCTTTGGCCGAGGGTTGACGAAATCCCGGACGTAACTGCTTACCAGACAAAAGATTTCGCGCTTGTTGAGCCAATTTCTCGAAGTGTGGATTATCACGCGGCAAATCGCGCAATGTTTTATCTAATAATTGAAAAGCCTGCCAGCGCTGACCTGACTTGCGAAGTCTGACGGCCAAATTGCCTATGTATAATAACGTATTTGGGTGTTGATGACCTAACAACTCCGTAGCTAATTGCACAGCCTGCCTACCATTGTCTATCGCCTGTTCCAATCTACCCAAATTACTACAGGCATTGCCGACATTATTGAGTGAGTTTGCTGTATCAGGATGTTTCTCACCTAAAGCCTCTCTTTGGACGACTAAAGCTTGCTCGGCATATTCCAGTTGTTTCTCATGATCACCTAAATCTCCATAAGCACTGCCAACATTATTAAGTGAGTTTGCTGTATCAGGATGCTTCTCATCCAATACCTCTCGCCGAATTGCTAAAGCTTCTCTATCATGGGCTAAAGCCATTTCATATTTACCAAGGTGGCCCTCGATAGTGCCGAGATCAGCCAACAAATGCGCTTTCAGTTCTTGGCTTGGCGTTGATTCACGGTCAAGAACTTCTATTGCCTGATTGACCCACTGTTGCGACTCTTGATAACGTCCCCTATGATATGGGGGATAAGTTTGTAGCCAAATAAGACGGCTTGCATGATGAGGCGCCAATTGAGCAGCGTGTGTTTGCCAGGCAGAGAGATGGTCTATTTCCGCCTCAAAGACAGCTAAATCCGCGAAATCTTCCCTCCTGTCTTGAAACCAATCACCTAAACGAAGACAAACTTTATCAACCCAGGCACCTTGTTCGGCCAACGGTTTTTCGGCGCGGCGCACTTCGCCCAGCAAGCGATGGATGGCATAACTATCTGCCTTCGCGGATTTCTTCAACAAGCGTAAGGCTACTCCCAAACCTAAAGCCCCGGTTAACTCAACAGGGTTTTCGACACCTATCAATGCCGAAAGCAGGGAAAGGCCCATTGGAGCCGAGCCACTCCAAGTTAGCAGGTCGAGAATATCACGCAGGCGCGGTTGTTCATCTAACAATTCCTCGCTGACACGTAAGGTGGAATAAAGGTCGGTATCGTGCCGCGTAAAGGTTAGATGTTTTGGCAAAATGGCATCTTGCATTCTCTGGCGCCGCAGGTCGCGATACTGTGCCCAACTGACCGGACGATGCCGCAAATAAGCGCCCGCTAATTCCAGAGCCAAAGGCAGACCATCTAAATCGCTTACAATGTCACGCGCCGCCTGCCATTCGTCTTCGTTATCTGGCTCACGTTCGGCTTCTTGAATCAGCAGTTGCAATGATAATTTGGAATCCAATAGCTCCAACGGCACCGGAATAAAGCCGGGTTGCTCATCGCGACTGGTGACTAAAATATGCGGGTTTACTCCTGGCTCTGGCAGATAATCGCGAATGGTTTCTTGTTCTTCTAAGTTGTCGAAGATAAGCAGACAATCGGAATACGACTTTAGCCGGTGCAGCGCTATATCCAACTTGCTTTTATGGTCGGATTCCCGCGCTACCCAACGCGCCTTTTCGGATAAATCAATAAGCTGCGCGTCCATGTCCTGATCCGCGTTTAGCCAAATGACGCCATTGGGATAGGTGTCTCGATACTTCCAGGCGTATTCAACCGCAAGTTGTGTTTTACCCAGGCCACCTAAGCCTTGAAATGAAGCGGTTTGCCCGATGGCGGTGCGGCGCCCTTGTGTTAATTGAGTGCGCACCGCCTGCAATTGGCTTTCGCGCCCGATAACCTGTTCGCCTTTGGCGGCATAAGGCACGCTAAATGGCTTATTACGCGGGTCATACGATGCGACTATTGGTGGAGGAAT
>DASWNL010000385.1:0-2230 GCA_036399215.1 Abditibacteriaceae bacterium | reverse complement strand
GCATAAAGCGCCTTGAATTGCGCTGCATCATCACTGGAACCGTAGTCGTAAACCCATGCCGAGCCGATGGTGAACTTGTGAAAACGTAGCATATCCATCACACCCACGGCGGGCAATGCGGCAGCAAAAAGTTCGGGGCGTTGATTGATGACGGCGCCAATTAGAAGGCCGCCATTGGAGCCACCGGCAATCGCTAATTTTTGCGGCGACGTATATTTTTCGCGAATTAAAAATTCGGCAGCAGCAATGAAGTCATCAAAGACGTTTTGCTTCTTTTCTTTTGTGCCCGCCAGATGCCACGCTTCGCCGAATTCGCCGCCACCACGCAAATTGGGTATCGCCAAAATGCCGCCCGCTTCGAGCCATGTCACAGCACCGATTGAAAAGGCCGGGGTCAACGAGATATTGAAGCCACCGTAACCATATAAATACACCGGATTATTGCCGTCGCGTTTTAAGCCTTTACGATACGTTAGAAACAGTGGCACACGCGTGCCGTCTTTGCTATTGAACCAAGCCTGTTCCGTCGTGTAAGGCGTTGCGTCGAACTCAATTTCCGAACGGCGAAAGACACTGCTCTGCCCTGTTTTCACATCATAGCGAAAGATGATGGACGGCTCCAAAAACGATGTAAAACTGTAGAAAAATTCCGTCTCATAGCGCTGTCCACCCACGCCGCTTACCGTCCCCAAACCGGGAAGCGCCAATTCTTTAACCAACCGTCCTTTTAAATCGAAAAAACGCACCGCGCTATGGGCGTTATGCAAATAAGTCGTGATGAATTGATCGTCCATCAGCGCAACGCTTTGCAACGTGTCGTTGCTTTCGGGAATGAGTGTTGTCCAGTTGTCGGGAGAAGGCTTTGCCAGATCAATCGCAATCACGCGCCCGCGCGGTGCTTCAGCATCCGTCTTCACATAAAGCGTGCTGCCATCGTTACCGATGACGCTGTAATCCGCCTCAAAATTATCAATCAGCTTTATTATTGGCGCGGCCAGGTTGGGCTGCATGGAATCGCCCAAATCCATGTAATAGAGGCGATTCTTGGGGCCGGTTTGGCTCAGGTAAATCCACGCGTAGCGCCCGTCTTCGCTAAGGTAAGCACTGATGCGCCAGTCGGGTTGGTCAGGGCGTTCGTAGACTAATCTGTCTTCGCTTTGGCCCTCGCCGATACGATGATAATAAAGTTGATGGTTATGATTGGCGGCCTGCAAGGCTTCACCGGCGGGTGGCGCGGCGTAGCGCGAATAAAAAAAGCCACGATTGTCTTTTGTCCATGACAGGCCGGAGAACTTCACCCATTGCAGCACTTCCTTGCTATCGCGGCCATCGTCCACATGGCGCAGATGCACTTCCTGCCAGTCGGAGCCGCCACGCGAAAGTCCATAAGCCAACTGCTTGCCGTCGCGCGAAACCGCAAGACTGCTCAGTGCTACGGTGCCATCTTGCGAAAGCGTATTAGGGTCAAGCAGCACGCGGGCCGGTGCGGTTAGATTCTCCTGCACCATCAGCACGGACTGGTTTTGCAGACCGCTGTTATGAAAATAGAAGTAGCGCCCGCCGTCTTTAAAAGGCGCGCTAAATTTGGGGTAATCCCAAATTTGAGTCAGGCGCTCAATCAATGGCGCTCGTTGCGGCAAGGCGTGTAGATATTTAAAAGTGACTGCATTTTGCGCCTCAATCCACTCTTTTGTAGCCGGCGCATTCGCTTCTTCGAGCCAGCGATACGGGTCGGCTACAGTGACGCCATGATAAACATCGGCCTGAGGAACCTGCAAAGTTTTGGGATAAGTCAAAGGCGCCGAAGAAGCTGTTATGGTCATGAGGAGCAACGAAAAAACGGGAAGCAGTCGCATTGCCAAAAGTGTAGCAGTGGGGCGAAAAAGAGCGCGCGTCACATGGCCGTGGGGAAACTCGAAAGGACAAGAGACTTCCGGCACGATAAACAAAGCGTCGAACAAAAGCGCCGCCCGAATTCAATTCGGGCGGTGCTCTGGCATTTTGCGGGGTTGGTGTTAATTGATGCGGCGCTTGAAAGCACCTGTTCCATCATTAGGGTTTATTGAAAACAATTCCCACCCCTGCTTTCCCAAGACATTTAGGTTTTTGACTTTCATATCATCGTAGCCATAGAACGTGTATTCCCACTTGGCGCCCTTGGGCGCTTGCGCCTCGGCAGGCGAGATGGTAACGAGAGGGCGCAGGAGCAAACCCCACACGCCGAGAACCA
>DASWNL010000384.1:0-4649 GCA_036399215.1 Abditibacteriaceae bacterium | reverse complement strand
TGTTTGGTGTTTTGCGGGCCAGTCACCTGGCCTTAGAGTTTCCCAGCGAATTCGATGGCAACGAGACGCAACTGCCCATTACCTTCAAGGCGCGTCACGATTTGCGATTACGTGGCGAGCAGGAAAGCGATTTGATTCTTGATACTTCTGCGGGCGAACTGCGTATGCCGTTTCGCTGCCGCGTGCGTGTTAAGCGTTCGTTGGCGCCGCTGGGCACCGTCCTTTTGTGGGGCGTAGTGGGCATGGGCAGCGGCCAATTCTTGCGCTCATGGCCGATGACGGTGCGCGGCGGGCAGGGTGGTTGGGGCTGGCTTAACGCGCGCGATGGTTTATCGTGGCTGCCCGCCGCGCCGGCTTTCGGATTCGGCGTTTGGCTGATTTTGCTGACGATAATTTTGGCTGAAGCACAGCGCCGTCGTAGTTGCCGCCAGGTGTTTTGGGGCGGCGCATTAGCATTTTTAGGAGGAATCGCGGCGATGGTGTGGGGCAATGTTTTGCTGACCAATGGAGATGAGTTACTTCAGCCTTTGTTTTCGCCTTTGGTGCGCCAATATGCCGCTGGCGGCTGGCTTTTTGCCGGGGCAATTTTAGGCACGGCTTACGGCACTTTTCGGCGTAAGCGCGATTTAACTGGCCCACGACTTTTGCAAATCTGTGCTGGTTGGCTGGGCGTGCTGTTCATCGCTTACAGCGTGCTGGCTGCCGCTATTGCCGCGCATTAGCGAACCGAAGCGGAGTAGGAACGCGGAGCCTTAGGCTACGCCGAAACGGCACGGGTTTTGGCTGATTTCCCTTTTTAATCTACTGAGTCGAACAAGGAATCCAATACCTGTATTAGCGACTATAGGCGCGGGGCTGTCATTTATTCTTAACCGTTGTAGAATCAGTCGCTCAAAATCCGTGTTCATCCGCGCCTTTTCCGTGTGGCCGAAGGCTCCGCGTTGCTATTCCGCTTCCGCCGTTTCAGGGACGATTTCTTCTTCTGATTTCATGGCGCCTCGATTGAAAAGTTGCTGCGGCGTGTCGTTCAGTGAGGCGAATTCGGCTAAAGAAGGCAAATCTTCCAGTGAACGCAAGCCGAAGTGATCGAGAAACGAGGTGCTGGTGGCATAAAGCCAGGGCCGTCCCGGCGCTTCCTTGCGGCCTGATAATTGAACCAGTTTTTTATCTAAGAGTTGATGCAAACTGCCCGCGCAATCCACGCCGCGCAACTCTTCGACTTCGCCGCGCGTGACGGGTTGGCGGTAAGCCACAATCGCCAAAACTTCAAAAGCGGCGCGCGAAAGTTTGGGCTTCTTTTCTTCGCGTAACTGGCGAATAAAAGCAGCAAAGGCCGGCTTGGTAACGATTTGCCAGCCTTGAGCCACTTCGACGATTTGCAAGCTGCCTATTTGCGCTTTTTCCTCACGCAGCACTTCGAGTTCTTCGCGCGCTTGCGCCTCGCTTAGTTCGGCAATCTGTGCCAGTTTTTTGAGGGCCAGCGGCTTATCGGCGGCAAATAACAGGCTTTCAATGATGTCAGCTTTATTGGGCATTTCTGGATGCTGGATGCTCGTTCGCTTGATACTGGATAGTTTTAGTTTTGCATCCAGTATCAAGCATCCGGCATCTTAATAAATATCTCGTCAAACAACTCTTTCTGTTCGACACGGGCGCGGCCCCGTCGAATCAGTTCAAGCACAGCCAAAAAGGTAATCACCACTTCAAGACGCGTCTCACAATCGTCGCAGGCGGCGCGAAATGTAATACCTTCCGGCGCAAGTGCGATGCGCCGATGTAGGTCACGGATACGCTCTTGAATGGTAAAAGGCTCGCGCCGGATGAGCGCTGTTGGCCGTTCGGCAAGGCGATCCAGCACTTTTTGCAAAGCGCGCAATAAATCGAAGGTCGAAACATCTTCAAGTAACAGCGCGGCGGCTTTTTCAGGGTCTTCCTCGTCACCACTGATAACTTCGGATTGTGCTTGCGGCGGGCGTGCAAAGGTATCGAGTCGGACATCGCGTAAATCTTTGAGCGTGTCGGCAGCTTCCTGGAATTTTTGATATTCAAGAAGTCGATCTACCAACTCCTTGCGCGGGTCGCGGCCTTCGTCTTCAAGCGCATCTTCGTTGGCCGATTGTTGCTTGGGCAAAAGCATCCGCGCTTTGATTTGCATTAACGAAGCTGCTGTTACCAAAAAATCCCCGGCATATTCCAGGTCTACTTCATCCATCAACTTCAAATAAGCAACGAATTCATTGGTCACTTCCTGAATCGGAATGTCGAAAATATCGTAGCGATGAGCGCGCACCAGATAAAGCAGCAAATCGAGAGGCCCTTCAAAGACCTGCAAGCGCACGCGATGACCAGTAAAACGCTCCGGGTCGCGCACCTGCGGCTGCTCAGTCGGGCTGGAGGATGATTCGATCTCCTGATTGTCAGCGATTTCCGATTGTTCGTTATTCACGATTTTTAAAATGCTTCAATATTACTCGTTGGCAATCCGATCACGAAGTGCAGGGCGGTGCGGGCTAAAATCACGAACGGCGCCAGTAAGTATTTTAAAGCCGGCAAACTGGCAAATAGCAAGAGATATGAACCGATGCCCAGCCGGGCAAAAAATAGTCCCCAGTGTTTTGGCCCCATTTCGCGCAGCACAAAATAGCCATCCAGTGGTGGCAAGGGAATCAAGTTAAACCCCGCTGTGCATACGTTAAGCAGCACGCCGGCCACCAAAACAGCCGCCACAATTTGTGCTGGTTCGTTTGCGGGTTGTAAACGCGCGATTTCTTGCCAGGAAGCCGCATCTATTTCCGGTAAAGCCAAACGCGCCAGCCATAACATCGAAAGCCAGAACGCGGCTTGCGCCAGATTGCATAACGGCCCTGCTAAATGCACCCAGAATACATCAAGTTTTGGCTCGCGCAGTTTTTCGCGATCAAAAATCACCGGGCGGCCCCATGTCACCAGAGGGGCACCAATCAAAGCGGCACAAACCAAAACCAAACATCCGGCAACGTCAAAGTGTGCCCACGGGTCAAGCGTCCAGCGTCCTCGCTCGCGTGGCGTTTCATCGCCCAAACGAACAATCATCCAGGCGTGCGCGAATTCGTGCAGCGTGACCGCGAGCAACGCGACAGGCAACACCAGAAGCGGCGCGAGGAGATTCATTTACTGCGTGAGCAGTCTTTCAGGAATCATATCGCGCGCGATTAAATCTTCCAGAGTTTCACGCTCGATGATGACATCGCTTTGCCCCTCGTTGACCAAAACAACAGCCGGACGGCGAAAGCGATTATAGTTGCTGGCCATTGCATAATTGTAGGCGCCGGTTGAATAAACAGCGACTACATCACCGGGTTGGGTTACAGGCAGTTGAACGTCTTCAAATAACACGTCCGTTTCGCAATGCTTGCCGGCGATAGTATAGGTTTCGCTGGTGTTTTCATTGGCGCGGCTGGCGTTTACGACATGATATTTCGCTTCGTAGAGCGCCGGGCGCGGATTGTCGCTCATCCCGCCGTCCACATTGACATAAGTGCGAATGTCGGGAATGGTTTTCAAGCCGCCGGTGCGATAAAGCGTGGTGCCGGCTTCGCCAACCAGAGAGCGGCCCGGTTCGATGGAAAGGTGCGGCACGTCCAGGCCGTGTTCGGCGCATTTGGCTTTGACGGTGCCGATTAAGGTTTGCGCATACTCTTCAAAACCGGGCGGGGTGTGTTCGGGTAAATAGCGAATACCAAGGCCGCCGCCTAAATCAAGTTCCGGCAAAACCAGCTTCAAATCGCGTTTGACTTCCGCCAGGAAATCGCCCATTTGTCCGGCGGATAATTGAAAGAATTCGGCATCGAGAATCTGGCTGCCGATATGGCACGAGAGGCCCACCAATTCCAAATTCTTTTTGGTCAGCGCCTTTTCCACGCCGCGCCGCGCGCCGCCGCCTTTGATATTCATGCCGAACTTGGTGTCTGTGCGTCCGGTTTGAATCAAGCGATGAGTGTGCGGGTCAACAGCAGGCGTCAAACGCAACAAAATTTTCTGGGAGCGCCCATTTTGCCCTGCAACTTCATCAAGCACATCCAGTTCATGCTCGTTATCGACCACGATGCGGCCAATGCCGGCGCGAACTGCCATCTCTAATTCTTCGCGCGACTTGTTGTTGCCATGAAAAACGATGCGCTCAACAGGAAAGTCGGCGCGCAAAGCGGTAAACAGTTCGCCTGCCGAGGCCACATCAATTGAAAGACCTTCCTGAGCCATGATGCGTGCTATGGCGAGACAGGGAAACGCCTTGCTGGCATAGATAATCGTCGTTTGCGGGTGTTGATCAGCCAAAGCCTTCTTTAAGCTGCGGATTACATGGCGTATATGCGCCTCGTCCATGACAAAAAGTGGCGTGCCGTATTGATCGGCCAATTCAGTAGTGTCACAGCCGCCGATTTCCAAATGGCCGGCGTCGTTGACTTTTTGAGTTCCAAGCAAAAACACAATAAGTTCCTCTTTCAATAAAAAGCGCCCTGCCAGTTTAGCAGAGCTATGGCAGGGCGTATAAAAAGCCGTGATAGGACACGTGAAAATTTGATGCGCTTTTAGAGGCGCCAAAGCTTGACGAAGCCGCGCACATCGCAGGCGGCCAATAAAGAGCCATCCGGCGAAACTGCAACTTCATT
>DASWNL010000383.1:0-4265 GCA_036399215.1 Abditibacteriaceae bacterium | reverse complement strand
CTCTTCGCGCAACTCAAAATAGGGCTTGGTATCTTCCTCAACTAATTGCGGGCCTTGCACGAACAAGATGCGATGCCGCACCGACAAACGGGAAAGAAATTGTTGGGGTCGCTGCCACACCCAATCCCAACGCAAATGGCAATGCACGATAATCGGGTAATTGGAGGGCAGGCTTTTGTTGCGTGATGTTGTTCCATTCAGAGTCAAAGCATTTTTATTATCGCGCACCTGCGAGACATCAGACGCTTCACGTAGCGAGGAGTGCTTAAAAGGATTCATTAAAACTCTCTTTCTGCCACGAGATGAAGATTAGTAAAAGCTATCTGAACCGCCGGACGTGGCACCGACAATCGGCAAATAGAGCCGAAGAAGCTGTTTATCCTTTGGACAAATTCCGTGCCAGTTGTAACGACGATTCGATAGTTACAGGGATAACCCTTAATAACCAAAAGGGCGTTTCCTGACCAAACAGAGGAACAAACAAAAGCGCATGAAGAAAATGATCATTTTCTTCATGCGCTTTTGTTTTACAGGCTATTTTAAAAGTCAGCAGTTGTTAGGTGATGTGACTTCTGGATTCCACCACCCGCAAGCGGGTTCCCGGCGCGGGAATCTATAAAACACTCGCACTTCTCTTTGGAGACTTTTGAAATAGGCTCTAAGTAGTTTCAGTTGAGATGCTTTAAATGGTGCTTTTCCAATTCGCGTCGCGCAACCCCACCAGTTCGCTGGTGCTGTCACCAAAAGAGTTTTGTGGAGTGCCTATGCACGAAAGCATGGTGCGATACAAATTGCAAAGCGGTGTTTTCTTTTCGTAAACCAAGTGCCGTCCCGTTGCCAGTTGGCCTCCGGCGCTGCCGGCTAATATAACCGGCAAGTTATGTGGGCTATGCGCATTGCCATCTTTCATTCCGCTGCCAAATAACACCATGCAGTTATCCAACAGTGTGCCGTTGCCTTCCTTGATGCTTTTCAATTTCTCAAGCAGATAAGCATATTGTTGAATGTGCCAGATGTTTATTTTTTGATATTGTTCGATTTTCGCGGCATCGTTTTCGTGATGTGAAATCTGATGATGCCCACCGTTCACGCCGTCCAAAAATGAAAAGTTTTTGCCCGACACTTCATTGCCAAACATAAAGGTTGCAACACGCGTGGCATCTGTCCAAAAGGCTAACGCGATAACGTCCATCATCAAGCGCACTTGCTCGGTATGATCAATCGAGCGCTCCGATTGACGCGCCGGATCAGAATAATAATCTTTCAAACGACCACCAAGTTTTTCAATGGCCTGGCGTGACTGCGGATCGGCGTCCATTTCGGCTTTGCGGCGCGCGGCATCGAAGGCGATGCGCTTTTCAACAGCGCGAATCGAATCGAAATACTCATCTAATTTGGCCTTGTCCGCGCCGCCAATCTGACCACGCAAACTTTTCGCTTCTTCTTTGACAGCATCCAGAACACTGGCATCATTCGCTATCGAAGCGACGGTGCGTTGTGCGCGCGGACGGAACAAACGATCAAAGGCCAACTGCGGATTAATTTCGCGCGCGACAGGTGTGGTCGGCGTGCTCCATGAAATATGGCTGCCATATAAGCGCGTGAAGCCAACGTTTGTATCCACTCCCATCGTTACCGGCTCAACGGAAAGCTCTAAGGAAGGCAACGGTGTTAAGTTACCGATGCGTTGGGCTACCATTTGATCGAGTGACACGCCGCCCGAACGCAGTTCGCTTCCCGTTGTTTTGGTAATCGCCGTTCCCGTTAGCCAGGGCGCCACTTTGACGTAATGCCCATCGCCTTCGATGCTGGCCTTGTTCATCAATTCGGTTAGCACGAGAATATCAGATTTCACATTGGCTAACGGCTCTAAAATCGGCGAGAGCTTCCATTCTTGGCCGGTGCCTTCGGGTGTCCACGCTTTGGGATTCACGCCGTTGGGCATATATAACGCTGCTAAGCGAATGGGCGGGCCATCACCAGCGTTTGGCTTTGCTTCGGTTTTGCCCACGCTTTTTTCATTAGCCCAGGCCGGACGCGACGTGCTTTCCAGCCACGGCAAGCACATTGAAACGCCAAGCCCTTTTAGAATGGTGCGACGTGAAATCTCTTTTGTCATAGATTTAATTTTTCCGAAATTGAAACGGATAACTCTGCACAATTTCCAGCATTAGCGTTTGCGTGCGAAAATCATTTGCGGCCAGCTTTTTCGAGATGGCGCGGACGGATGGCACATCGCCTGGTTCCAGCCCGCGTCCCAACGCGTAAGCCAGCATTTTCTCAGTCAGGTTGCGCGCGAAATCATCACGGCGCTTTTGCAAGTGCGCTTTTAGTTCAGTTGGGCCGGTAAATTTCTCGCCACTTGCTAAAACGCCCGCAGCGTCAACCGGCGCGCCGCCGATTTCATCGCGCCAGCGGCCAATAGGGTCATAGTTTTCCAGGCCAAAACCAATCGGATCCATACGCGCATGACAACCGGCGCAGTTCGGGTCTTTGCGATGCTCTTCCAAACGCTGGCGAAAAGTCAGACCATCTTTTACGGCGTCATTGGCCGGCAAAGCACCCGCATTGGGTGGCGGCGGCGGTGGCGGCGTGCCGAGAATCTCTTCCAACACCCACTTGCCGCGCAAAACCGGGCTGGTGCGCTGGGGATACGAAGTTATGGTCAATACCGCCGCCGTTGTTAATACGCCGCCGCGCTTGCCTTTTTCTACATTAACGCGACGCATCGCTTCGCCGCTTATGCCCTCGATTTTGTAATGCTTGGCCAACTCTTCATTGACGTATGTGTAATCGGCATCTAACAAGTCAAAGAGCGATTTATTTTCACGAACAATACTCGCGAAAAATTGTGTGACTTCATCTTCCATCGCTTTTTTCAAAGCGGGGGTGAAGGTGGGAAACTTTTTTGGGTCGGGCTGCGAAACGCCATGCAACTCCCTTGTATGCAGCCATTGACCTGAAAAACTTTGCGCCGTATCGTTAAATTTGGGGTCGGCAATTAAGCGCTTGACCTGCGCCTCTAAAATCTTTGGATCACGCAGTTTCTTTTTTGCGGCCAGGCCAAGCAATTCACCATCGGGCATTGAAGCCCACAAGAAATAAGATAAGCGGCTGGCAAGTTCGTAATCGTTGACCGGATACGGCTTATCACCTTTTTGCTCGCGTTCGATACGAAACAAGAAATGCGGTGAAATGAGAATTGCTTTAACGGCCAATTTGATGGCATCTTCCCATTTATCGCCGCGCTTGACGGCACTGTTATATAACTTCATCAAGCGCTCATTTTCGGGTTTTTCCAGAGGACGGCGAAAAGCGCGGCTGCCTAAGCGTTCGATGATAAGCCGTGCGGCGATTTCGGGATTGCGCTTTTTATCGGGGCGCACGATGAATAGTTTTTCAGGCGATGCTTCCTTCAAAACTTCGTCCGCCGCTTCCAGGTAGCGCTCCATCAAAATCGGCGGCACAAACAGCGTGTCGGCGTTGTTATCGAAGCCGCCGCCACCACCGCCATCGGCGGGAAACTTATCAGCCGGATTACTGGTTACGCCCAACAAATCGCGGACGGTGTTGTTATATTCCAGACGATTTAAGCGATGAATGATTTTGCGGCCCGGATCAGTTGGTTTCGCACTATCAGCAAAGCTATCGAGCGTAGCCTTGAGCCATTCCACTAACTTTTCGCGCTCTTTGACATCTGGTTGCGGCTTACCTTCAGGCGGCATGGTATGCTCGCGCACTTGCGTTAGCACATGGCGCCATAAATCCTGATTGCGCCCCAGAGAAACCGGCGTATCGAAGCCCGACAAATTAATGCCACCCGACTGCTTTTTCGCACCGTGACAAGCATCACAATACTTATCAAGCAAAGGCTTGATTTCCTTGTCATAGTCGGCATGAGCCGCAATGGGGACATATTTTTTGTCTTCGCCACGCACGGATGCGCCGTAGAACAAAACGCTGCCGAGCAAGCCGGAAACGAACAACGCAGAAGATTTTCGCCAACTCATAAAACAGATTTTTTGAGGCTCACGGCGCCCCCTCGTTGCGCTCGACAGTTAAAATGCAATGCGAATAGTTTTATTGAAAGGCGCAGACGGTTATTCCTTTGTCCCTTTGCGAGATTTATTGTAATTCTCCCACACCACTTGCGGTTTCTCGACGTAAAGCTCGGTATAACCGCAATCGCCACAAACGTAGGCTGTCACGCTTTTACGATCCCACACATCCGAGTATTTGATAGACAAAGTGCTTTCAGCACCCAT
>DASWNL010000382.1:0-3272 GCA_036399215.1 Abditibacteriaceae bacterium | reverse complement strand
AAAAACGAAAGACCAAACCAAACACCAAAAGCAAGAACAATGAAAAATAATCGCGAATGAGATGCGCTTTCGCCGGATAAAGCCAACAAAAGGCAGCCCACTACGGTGACCGCCATAAAAATCATCGGCGGCACATAAGCGGCGCCGTTTTCGATGCTAACAGCCGCAGCGGGAAAGGTCGAAAAACTAAACGGCGCGGCCAATAGCAATAAGCATAAAACAGCAAAACCCAGCAAGCCAAACAACGATAAAAAACCAAGCGCGAGAGGTGCGCTTTCCTCAAAAGGCGCTTCTTTAGTCGCCTGGTTTTTTCTTTCGCTGGTGACCGTTTTCATTCAAGTTTTAAGCAAGCTTTTCCGCGCTCTGCATTCCGGGTTCTGCGTTCCTCAAATCCATTCAATCTTTTTGAAGTAGGCAAACAAACTGAGACCTACGGCTGCCATCAGGCCTAACACGATGAAGTAACCATATTTCGTTTCTGTTTCGGGCATATGCTTGAAATTCATGCCATAAATCGCCGCGATGAGGTTAGGAACCAGCAATAGAATGCTGGTCGCCGTCATGGTTTTCATAACTTCATTGAGGCGGTTACCCTGCGAGGCTAAATAAACATCCATGGCCCCGCCTAAAATGTCGCGGAAGGTGTCCACCGTGTCCACAATGCGCACCGCATGGTCGTATAAATCTTGGAAATAGGCAAAGTGGCGGGCGCCGTTTTCGGCATCGCGGCGCAAGAGCGTATTGACTACATCGCGCGTTGGCCCGGCGATGTGGCGGATTTTGAGCAGGGTGCGTTTTAGCGCGAATATCTCCGCCGATAAGTTACTCCCTCTGCCCTCCAACATGCGCTCTTCCAGATCATCAATATGGTCGTCCACTTTGTCCAAAAGCGGAAAATAATCGTCCAGCACTTCATCCATTACTTCATAAAGCAAGTAGGCCGGGCCGTTTTGCATTAAGGTTGGAGAGCGTTTCCATCGCTTGCGCAAGTCTTCAAAACAAGGCACTTCTTTGGCGTGGATAGTCAGCACATAGTCATGGCCAATCAGGCAATCAATTTCCTGTAATTCAAAGGCAAAAGGAGCTTTGTCTTCTGTAGGCGAATCTACTGTTTTACTAAATTCAACGGTGTGAAAAACCAAATAAAGCTGCTCTTCATAGTCATGCAGCTTTGGGCGGCCTTCGGCAGAATGAATGTCTTCAATAACAAACTGATTGACGCCAAAGCGTTCTTGCACGAGGGTAAAATCTTCTTCATCGGGCGCGGTAATGTCAATCCAAATGAATTCACCGGGGCGGCAACGTGGCGCGGCATGAGCCAGCAAGCCGCTGTTATCGCCGCGCTCTTGATTCGTGCGCGTAGTTTCATGCTCTGAAGGCGCGCAGTTTAGCAATTCATCCCGGTTCATACATCTCAATTGTTGGGTTTTCGTGTTGTAAAGAAAAGCGGTTAGCATGACGGATGATCAGGGCAACGTCGGCCTGCTTCATTGGCACATTTTATTTTTTCAAAACGATTTTACGCTCTGATTCGCGCAGGATGGATTGGCAAAAAGCCTTGTAGGCTGGAGCTTCTTCGGATGAAACGCGCAGTGGCGTGAGCAAGACCTCGCGCGTCACAATAAGTGTTTTGCCTGCGCCTTCACCTGCATCGGTGTTTGCATCATCTTCTACTTTATAAGTGAAACGATAGCGGCCAAAAGCAGAAGTATCTTTAATCTCATCCGGCAGTTCGACGGGCGTAAAGTCTGGCGGCAGTTGCAATTTTAACGTGTCCAGCGATAAGCCGCGCAGTCTGGCGACTTCCCATTCTCCGGCATCAAGATTCTGGTTCGCCGTTTCATCTATAAGGGCCGGTGGGATATTGATCGGATTTTGCCAGGGCAGGGGCAAAGTCAACGTTGCATTTTCTACAGTGGCATAATTTTCGCCGGCATAGACAAGTTGTAATTTCAGAGGCTGCTCAAAATCATCTATATTATGCAACGTGCCGCCGGTTGGGCGCACCAAAGTCATCAGTTGAGAAGAAAACTGCTTTATCCCCTGCGGACGTTGCGACACTGGCAAAAAGCGAAAATTGGCACGTAAGGCATCGGCCCACTCGCCTGATAGCGACATTTCCAATTCGCCTTTTAATTCTCCCGTTGCGGCCAACTGTGCTTGATACTTGCTGGCGGAGATACTGTTTTCTGCCGGCAAAACCGGCGTGGTGATGGATGTTTTGGTTAATGTGATGCCGTTTTCAATAAGTAGCCCCATCACACCTTGATTTTCTGCCGGCAAATAATCAAAAGAGGGCTGAGCCACATCCAGCCACACCGGGCCATTTTCAGTTTGGGCCACAACCATGGCCTGCTTAAAACGAGGCGCGGGCAAAAAGGGCGTCAGGCCGTCGGTGCGCGTATTAAACAACGCCAGATTCGCCTCTACGCCAACAGCTTTGCAAAGTGCCACCAAAAGCGCCGCTTTGCCTGGTGTATCTCCGTAGCCATCGCGCATGATTTTTTGGCCTGCTGTCAGTTTGAACCAATTAACATGAGCTTCTTTCTTTTGCGTCGCAAGCGAACGCGCTACATAAGCATGAAGGGCGCGTAATTTGTCTAACGGGGTGCGTGCATTCTTGGTTAATTGCAGGGCTTTGCTGCGAATCGCAGCATCGGGCGCGCAATAAGACGCTGTTCTATCTCGATACCAGGCAATAACGAGTTCCCAATCTGGAATGCTGGAAATATCAATCCACAAAGCAGTGTCTTGCGCGGCGGGTGATAAGGCTCCAGGTTGGCGTAGTGCGAGGTTTTCAAGACGCCATTCGCGCACATGCCACAAGGCGCTGCCGGTCTTTACTTCGCTGCGCTGTGGTGCGGGAATCTCACCATGACTGCGAAAGTTGAAAGTCATTTGTGCCGGAGTAATCAGCACAAAACGCGACTGCTGCACCTTAGCGCCACTTAAATTAAAAAACCAGCGTGTCCAAAACTGCCGCGCTAAAATTCCTCGGCGGCTTTCTTCAACACGATAGCTTATATCCAAAACATCACCGATTTTTAGCGCCGGAATTTTAAAGGAAGCCTGCATTTCATCAGTGGCGATTTGCGCAGTTCGCCCTCCCGAAGTGACTTGCAAACTTTCAATAGTAAGCCGCGCTGCAGGCGTCGGGAGTTCCAGAGGCAAAGTTGTGTAGCGCTGAGCCGCCGCTTGCGAATTGATTTGAATAACCTGATGAAAGTGCGTCAGTGTCGCGCCGTCATCATAATCAATCTGCCGCGCTTCAT
>DASWNL010000381.1:0-2575 GCA_036399215.1 Abditibacteriaceae bacterium | reverse complement strand
GTATTTCGGCAGATCGCAATCGCGCCAAAGCCGGCGAAACTGTGCGCGTGAATGTGCTGCTTGAACCGCATGAAACGCCGGATCAATACATCACGCGCACCTTTAATTTCAAAGTGCCGGATGATGCGCCGGATGGTTCTTTGCGCGTGAGTGCAACGCCGTCGGGTGATTACTGGCAAGGACAATCGCGTGTTGGTGGCGCACCGCCCAATCCCAATAATCTTAAAGAATTGGTGCAGGCTTACGCGCAGGCGGGCGCATCAGACGAATTGCTGGTTCAGGCTTCGACACCACAAGCGTATCTGATGATTGGGCGCCAGAAAGTCGCTAATCCGCCGTCTTCGTGGGCGCAATTAGTGCCGCCGCGCTCGTCAAGTTCTATCGGTGCTTACAACGAAACGCAAATTCAGCGCGACAAGGTGAATTATTCTCTTACCGGCGCACAATATATCTCTATTCCTGTTGAAAGTGCCCGCCATAGTGACCGCGAACGTCCCGACATCGGCACCACCGCCGACAGCAAAAGCGACTCATCTGCGGCTGCATTAGCCGCTGCGATGGCAGCGGAAGAAGCCGGCACCGATGCCGCTTTCGACCCTTCGGAATACGAAGAATACTCCTTGCAGCACTTGCCGTTTGCGCGACAAATGCAAAGCAGCCCTATGGTTGGCCCCCATATGAAGCAGTGGTGGACTCGCGTGCTGCGCTCCCATGAATCGGGGTTCAAAAAGTTGCAAACAGGTGCCGAAGCGCCGGTTTCAGCCGAAACGGCCATCACGCCGTCAATTACACCTTCAATTACTGCGGCCAAAGCGGTGACGGCTAAAGCAGAAAAAGAAGAGGAAGCAGAGACAACTGATTCCGCAACTACGGAAGAGGATGGCAATTTGGCACGCCCGGTTTCGCGCTGGGTTCAGGATGATGCCAAAGATTTCTCGCGCGGCACTTACGAAGGCACAGCGGCCTCTTCCGACGGCACGATTCGCCCTGCCGCGCGCGCCGAAGTGCTGGCGACCACGACGCAGCCCGTAGGCTGGAGTGTGGCAACAGATCGCAATGGCAACACGTTCATGGGCGCTGGGCATAAAGCTCAGATTTATCGCTTCGATACCAAAGGCAGTTGGACGCTGCTTTACGATGGGCCGGAAGTCGCCGTTACGGCGTTAACCACAGATGAGAACGGTAATCTTTACGCGGGTCTGGCACCCGGCGGCAAGGTTTTGCGCTTCAATCGTGATGGATTAATGACCTCCATTTTTGATAGCGCCGAAACGTTTGTCTGGGCGCTGGAACATGACACGCAAGGCCGCCTATTAATCGCTACAGGTGGTGGCGAAAAATTAGGTGGCGCCATTTATCGCCTGACCGATGCGGCCACGCGCACCAATGGGCAGGGCATCACACCGTTTGTCCGCGTGCCGCAGCGCCATGTGCGCTCTTTAGCCGTTCGAGGCACCGACATTTTCGCCGGAACAGGCGATGATGATGCCGTGTTATATCAAGTTTCCAGCGATACCGGCGCGTTGAAGGCGCTCTATGAAGCCGGTGTAGGCGCGGCCCCTTCAGCGGGCGCTTCATCTTATGATCCGGGCATGGCTGCCGCAATGATGGGCAATGCCCAGCGCATGATGATGGGTGGCGGTATGGGTATGCCCATGATGGGCGCCGATGCCATGATGCTGATGGCAGGCGCAGCGGGCGCCGGCATGGCGGGCGGAAGCGGTTTGCAAGGGCAGGGCACTGAGATAACCGCTGTGGCCGCATTGCCCGACGGCGTTTACTTTGGCACGGCCAGCAGCGGCACGATTTATCGCTGGACTCCCGAACGCGGCGCCGTAGCGGTTTATGCGGCCCCGGCCCGCGCGGTTTATGCTTTACGCGCGAAGGATGGTAAATTGTTCGCCGGTGTGGCCGGCAGTTCAGGTGCGGCGGCGCGGGCCTCTCAAATGAGCGCCGGTCAAAGTGGCACCGGTGCCATTCAACCCATTTCTTTGCCCACTGGTAGCGGCGCGCGTGGGGCGGTTTATCAAATTGAGCCGATGCCCATTGGCGAAAGTAATAGTGGCACGCGTGCTGTGCGCCTGATCGAAACCACACAGCCCCAGGTATTGGCGATTGCCCTTTCTCCTTCGGGTGAACTTGTAGCCGCAACGGGCAACAACGCGGCGGTTTATCGCGTGCCGCTCGGCACGCAAAGCGGCGGCACCTATGTTTCTAATGTCCTGGACGCCGGGCGTATGGTGAACTGGGGCGCTTTACGTGTTATCAGCAAAAATGCGCCGCTCGAAACACGCAGCGGCAATACGGTTGAGCCGGATGCGACCTGGAGCGATTGGCAAAGCGCCACACAAAGCAATGGCGGCGAATGGCGTGTGGCTTCGTCACCCGCGCGCTATTTGCAATATCGTGCCAGGTTGGGCCAGGAAGGCTCGCTTTCTCGCGTCGAAGTGATTTATCGTCCGCAAAATCAGGCGCCGACAGTGCAGTTCGCTTCGCCGTTGGGTGGGGAATTTCTCAAGGCCAAAGCTAAGTTGACCTGGAAGGGCAAAGACCCCGATGGCGATACGCTGCGTTA
>DASWNL010000380.1:0-6300 GCA_036399215.1 Abditibacteriaceae bacterium | reverse complement strand
CGTTTTCGGTTTCAATATCTAATTCGGTAGCCGAAGCAAATCGTGCGCGACCTTTGATGTGATTGACCTTGCGCGCCTTGACCAACTGACCCAGGCCGCCGGTCATTTTGCCGACAACGCTTTCCTTCCAGGCGCGCATTTTGTCCAGATCAATCTGCGGCTCAGCGAAACTTAAGCCGATATTTCCGGCTTCGCGCGTCTCATTGAGCAATTTGGCGACGTGCAAAAGCGCCTTCGAAGGGATGCAGCCGCGATACAGGCACACGCCGCCAGGATTGGTTTCGATTTCCACCAGTGTGGTTTCAATGCCTAAATCAGCGGCCAAAAAAGCGGCGGCGTAGCCGCCAGGCCCGCCGCCGATGACAACAAGTTTCGTTTTCATAATTGACGAATTACTATTGAATTATCCTTCGAGAGACATCAAAAACGGCTGTTCGAGCGCGGTGCAAATCCAGCGCAAAAAGCGGGCACCATCGGCGCCATCAATGACACGATGATCGTAACTGAGGCTTAAGGGCAACATCAAACGCGGCTCGAAACTCTGGCCGTTCCACACCGGCTCCATGCCACCGCGAGATAAGCCCAAAATCGCCACTTCCGGCGCGTTGACAATCGGCGTGAAAGCTGTGCCGCCGATACCACCCAAATTGGTGATGGTGAAAGTGCCGCCCTGCATCTCTTCAAGCGTGGTTTTTTTGCTGCGAGCGCGCTCGGCAATTTGATTCAGTTCAACAGCGATTTCCACGATGTTCTTGCTATCCACGTTACGCACAACCGGCACCATCAGGCCGCGTTCGGTATCAACAGCCACGCCGATGTTGTAGTAGCTCTTGAAAATCTGCTCGTTGCCGGCTACATCCAGGCTGGAGTTAAACTGCGGAAACTTTTTCAAAGCGCCGGCAACTACTTTCAAAATGATAGCTGTCACAGTGAGCTTGGCGCCAGCCGTTTCGGCTTGCTTGCCATATTGCTTTCGCAGCTTTTCCAGTTCCGTAATGTCGGCTTTATCAAACTGCGTAACGTGCGGAATGGTTGACCAGGAACGTGCCATCTGCTCCGCCGTAGCGCGACGAATGCCGGAAAGTGGCTTCCTCTCGATGTTGCCCCATTTGGCAAAGTCGGGCAGGGGAACGGCGGGAACACTGTTGGAACCGGCCACCGGCGCGACGGTTTGCACCGCACTTTTTACATCGGCAAAGCCAATGCGCCCGCCAGGGCCGCTGCCTTTGAGTGACGCTAAATCCACACCCAGTTCGCGCGCTAAACGGCGCACACTGGGCGCGGCAGGAATCGAGGAGGCTTTAGCCTCTTGCGAAACGGCTGAAACGGCTGCGACAGCGGGCAAAGTGTGGCCGACGCCGTTTGATGAGCGATTCGGTGAACCGTTGGACTCGCCCAACTGCGAAGGCGGCGTGATTTTTTTATCTTTGCCGGTGTCTTCATCTTCCGTATCGTCCATGCCGGTTGCCATGCCCTTTTGCTGCACACTGCCCATCGCATCGGCTCTGGTTTCGCCTTGCATTTCAGCTTTCGGCTCACTATTATCAGCGGCTTTACTCTGCGTCGCTCCGCCATCAAACGATAAAACCGCCTGGCCGACTTTGACCTGATCGCCTTCTTTAACTGTGATGGCGGCAATCTTACCGGCTTGAGGCGCCGGAACGGGCACAACCGATTTGCCGGTTTCCAATTCAAGAAGCGGCTGGCCTTCCTCGACTTCATCGCCGACCGACACCAAAATGCCGGCCACGGTGCCGGAATCTACGCCTTCGCCCAACGAGGGCAATAAAAATTCACTCATAACACTCCAGTTTTGAGTTTTGAGGTAAAAGTTTTAAGTTGATAAGGATTTTCCTTTTTAACTCAAAACTCCTAATTCAAAACTCCTAACTATTTCTGCACGCCCGGCCACACAATATCGGTCAACGGGTTCAACTTATCGGGGTTGATGTTCAAATCCTTGATCGCCTTTTTCACCACGTCCAGCTTGATCTTCTTTTCTTCGGCTAAAGCGGTCAGCGTCGCTAAAACCACAAAACGATGATCTACCTCGAAAAAGTCGCGTAGGGCCGGGCGGGTTTCGCTGCGTCCAAAGCCATCTGTGCCCAGCGAATATAAGCGACCCGGCACCCACTTGGCAATCGAATCGGGCAGAACTTTCATATAGTCGCTGCTGGCCACAAAAACGCCGTCCTTAGAGCTTTCCAACTGCTGCGTCACATAAGGCACTTTCTTGGCTTCGCCAGGATGCAGCAAGTTGTAACGCTCACAATCAAGGCCGTCGCGGTTGAGTTCTTTGTAGGAGGTTATGCTCCACACATCAGCGGCCACACCATACTTTTCTTCAAGAATCTCTTGCGCCTTGATGACTTCGTTGAGAATGGTGCCGCTGCCAAAGAGCGTGGCCTTAAGCTTGGACGATTTCTGCGATTTCTTGAAAGGATACATACCTTTCAGAATGCCTTCCTTGATGCCTTCGCCTTCCGGCATCGGCGGCTGCGCGTAGTTTTCGTTCATCAAGGTGATGTAATAGAAAACCGCTTCGCCGTTTTCATACATGCGCCTCAAGCCTTCGCGGATGATGATAGCCAACTCGTAGGCATAAGCCGGGTCATAGGCCACAAGGTTTGGAAACGTATAAGCCAGCAAATGCGAGTGCCCATCTTCGTGCTGTAAGCCTTCGCCGTTCAGTGTTGTGCGACCCGCTGTGGCGCCCATCATAAAGCCGCGGGCGCGAATGTCAGCAGCCAGCCATACCAGATCACCGACGCGCTGTGGGCCGAACATTGAATAGTAAATGTAAAACGGAATCGTGTTTACGCCATGTGTGGCGTAGGCCGTGCCCGCCGCAATGAAAGAAGACATGGCACCGGCCTCGTTGATGCCTTCTTCGAGAATCTGACCGTTTTGTGATTCCTTATAATACGCTAACTCCTTGCGATCTACCGGTTCGTAAAGCTGCCCGACGCTGGAATAGATGCCATAAGAGCCAAACAAGCCGTCCAAACCAAAAGTGCGCGCTTCATCAGGGATTATGGGCACAATCAGCTTGCCGATTTCCTTGTTGCGCATCAACTTGCGCAACACATTGCCGAACGCCATTGTGGTCGAAGCGGCGTGTTCGCCGGAGCCTTTATAAAACTCCTCAAAGTCGCTTTCGAGTGGCGTTTTGAATTCCGGCACGCGCAAAGAGCGTTGCGGAACCGGGCCACCTAAAGCAGCGCGACGCTCCTTGATGTATTTCATTTCGGGGCTGTCTTCGGCTGGGCGATAGAACTTCAGTTTGCGCGCGTCATCATCGGAAATCGGAATTTCAAAGCGATTCTTGAAAGTAATGGTTGCTTCTTCTTCCATCTTCTTGGTGTTATGCGCGCCCATCTTGCCTTCGGCGCTTTCGCCCAGGCCATAACCTTTAACTGTCTTGGCTAAGATAACCGTCGGCTGGCCTTTGTGATTGACCGCTGTGTGATAAGCCGCGAAAACTTTTTCGGGGTCGTGACCGCCGCGCTTGATTTTGCGAATCTCGTCGTCCGTAAGCTGGCTGGCGATTTTTTGAAGATACGGCGAATTGAAAAAATGCTCGCGGGCATAAGCGCCGCTTTCAACGGTGTATTTTTGATACTGGCCGTCCACCACTTCGCCCATGCGTTGCACGAGTTCGCCCCGTTCATCGGCCTCAAGCAGGGGATCCCAACCACTGCCCCAGATGACTTTAATGACATTCCAACCGGCGCCGCGGAAGATGCCTTCCAGTTCCTGAATAATCTTGCCGTTGCCGCGCACCGGGCCATCGAGGCGCTGCAAGTTGCAGTTGACGACCCAGGTCAGGTTGTCCAACTTTTCACGGCCCGCCAGAGTAATTGAGCCGAGCGATTCCGGTTCGTCACATTCACCATCACCTAAAAAGGCCCAGACGCGTGAATCACTGGTCTTCTTGTGGCCGCGATGTTCAAGGTAGCGGTTAAAGCGCGCCTGATAAATGGAGAGAATTGGCCCCAACCCCATCGAAACTGTGGGGAACTGCCAGAAGTCCGGCATCAGCCACGGATGCGGATAAGAGGACAAACCGCCCGCGGGCTGCAACTCTTGCCGAAAGTTGATCAGTTGCTGCTCGCTGAGGCGCCCTTCCACAAAGGCGCGCGCATACGGGCCGGGTGAGCCGTGCCCTTGAAAGAAGATCTGATCGCCCGCGCTGTCGCCTTGCGGCGCGCGGAAAAAGTGATTAAAACCGACTTCGAGCAGTGTCGCTGATGAAGCGTAAGTCGAAATATGCCCGCCAACTTCGCCGCCGCGTCCACCGGAATCGGTTGTCTTCTGGGCGCGCACCACCATCGCCATGGCATTCCAGCGAATGATGCTTTTGATGCGTCGCTCAATTTCGCGGTCGCCCGGATAGGCAGGTTGGGCCTTAAGCCCAATCGTATTGATATAAGGTGTGGTAGCAGCAAAGGGGATGCAGACGCCGTTGCGTTGCGCGTGAATTTCAAGTTGCTTGAGCAGTTCAGCTACACGTTCAGGGCCGCCGGAATCTAATACAAAGTCCAAAGAATCCAGCCATTCCTGCGTTTCGATTTGATCGATGGACGAAGACGATTGACTTGAAGAGTGAACCTCTGCCTCAACCTCGGAGGCCGTTGCGAGAGTCGCCATACATTTACTGTCCTTTCTTTCTTAAATATATCTGTTCAAGCGCCCTTCTGCCCGCTTCAAGCGCCTCTTTTCTGCGCAAGGCTGCTTTTAGCAGCAACGCGAAATCGTTGAGAGAGCGAAAGATAGCTACGGAGAACGGTATTTGCTTTTGCCTATAATTACTGCCGCGTGATTGGTGCGTATGGTGCCATCTTTTCTATAAGCGTGGTTTATGATAACTTTAATGGCACTTCCGTCGGGATTTTACAGAGGATTTTGCCCCGTAGGTGCCGGGATTTGCCCGTTAGTTTTCCGCTTTGCGCCTGGGGCTGAATGAGGTTCTCGCATGAAAGCAGGCTCGCGCCGCGCTCTTTTTCAGCCGTTTCTTCTGATTCTTTTAGCCGCTTGTTTGGGGCTTCCACTTTTTTACTTCCATTCTTCAACGCAGGCGCAAGCGCCAAAGGATGCTGCGCCGGTCAGAGTTGACCCACCTTTACCGACCTCTCCAGGGGTTTCAAAGGTGGAAAGCACGCGTCCCGTTCCTCCGTTGAGCGGCGCATTACGAGCGCCGCGTCCGGCGCCTAATGCAGACCGCATTCCTTTTGATAAGGCTGTCGCGGCGCGCATCAAAGCGGATGTTACTGCTTTGAGCGCCTTTTCTTCGCGGATGCCTGGCACCCCGGATTATGGGCGAGCCGCGTCCTGGGTAGAAAAACGCTTCCGCGAAAGCGGCTTGCAAAAAGTGCGCTATGAAGAGTTCAACGTAACTGTGCCGCGCACCTTGAAGTGCGAATTGAAAATTAATGGGCAAAACGTAAAGCTGTTGCCGGTTTATCCCAATGGCGTGGTGCCGGCTTGCACGCCGGAAGCGGGACTGACGGCTCCGCTCATTTATGCCGGTGAGGGCCGTGCCCGCGATTTCAACGGGCAAGTAGTGAAAGATTCGATTGTCGCGCTGGACTTTAACTCCGGCATGAACTGGATAACGGCTGCCGATTTAGGCGCACGCGCTGTTATCTTCTTGCAACCGAAAAGTTTAGGCACGCGAGGCGAAGCCGAAGCCAAGTTTTCCAATTTGCCGGTTGAATTTCCGCGCTTTTATGCACCCCTGGCCTCAGTGCAACGCATTTTGGCGGAAGCTGGAACGTCCACTAAGCAAGGCGCCACGGCGAATTTGCTTTCTCTGGTCAAGTGGGAGCGCGTTAAAGGGCGCAATATCGTTGGCGAAATCAAAGGCAACGATGCCGCGCGTGCGCAAAAGCCGGGCGATACCTTAGTTGTAAACGCCTATTACGATTCGATGAGCATCGTGCCTGATTCAGCGCCGGGCGCTGAAGCGGCGGGCAACCTGGCCGCGCTTTTGGAAATCGCCCGCACTTATAGCAAGAAGCCGCAGCCGTATTCCTTAACTTTCGTGGCTAACGGTGCGCATCATTTAGCCCTTGCCGGCACACGCCACTTTCTGGCGAACCATTTTCTGGAAAGAGCTGCCAAAAAGGACAAAGATGGCAAGGAAATCGAGGGTAGTGGCAGCCCCACTAAAAAAGATAAAGACGGCAAAGACATTAAAGAACCGGCATTCTATCGCGGTTTTATCGGCCTCGATTTAAGTTCGCGCACGGCAACGGTCGGTTTGTTCGCCAAGTCGGCTTTTTATAACCAGATGGGCGC
>DASWNL010000379.1:0-4344 GCA_036399215.1 Abditibacteriaceae bacterium | reverse complement strand
ATATTTCGGCCAAAGTTACGCCGGGCCTGTTGCAGCAAATTCTCAAAGCGGGCGGCACCGTATCCAGCAGCTTTGCACAATTTAATGCCATCCGTGCTCAGCTTCCGCTGGGCGCCATCGAAACTTTGGCTGCCCGGCCCGATGTGCGCTTTATCAAGCGCGCTGCTAAGCGACGCACACATGCCGTCAGGAATCTGCAATCCACTCCAGCCAAGACCGCACCAAAGATGAAAACTGCGCCACGCGCTCTTGCCCGACAGACAGCCAGGCGCGCGGCGAATGCAGCACTGCGGCTGGCAACGACCAAGGCAACGACCAAGAGCGCAGGCAGCACGCGCAGCGTTGGCCCTCGCGCGGGCAGCGTCACTTCGGAAGGCGATGTTGCCCATCGCGCCGATGAAGCGCGCACCACTTTCAATGTGGATGGCACCGGCGTCAAAATCGGCGTCATTTCCGATAGCGTAGATCATCTGGCCGCTGCCAAACAATCGGGCAATGTGCCTGATGACTTGGTGGTGCTCACAGGTCAAGCGGGAACCGGCAAAGGCGAAGGCACTGCTATGCTGGAGATTGTTCACGATTTGGCACCGGGAGCAAAACTGTATTTTGCCACCGCAGGCGACACTCCAGCGCAATTCGCTAAAAATATTCTTGATCTACGCACCGCCGGCTGCGACATCATCGTGGACGATATTACTTTTAACGATGAGTCGCCGTTTCAGGCCGGCGTTATCGAACAAGCCGTGCAAACCGTAAGTGCCCAGGGAACGCTTTATTTTTCTTCGGTCGGAAACTCCGGCAACAAGAACGATAACACTTCCGGCACCTGGCAGGGCGACTTCGTTAATGGCGGCACGGCCACTTCGCCGCCTTATAATACCGCGGGAAACTTGCACAACTTCGGCGGTGCGACCTTTACACAAATAATCACCCTTGGCTCGCAAAGCAACGCCTTACTGTTTTGGAGCGATCCTTTGGGCGCTTCAACGAATGACTACGATTTGTATCTCCTGGATGGAGCAGGAGCAGTGATCTCGGCCTCCGACACCACTCAGGATGGCACACAAGACCCGATGGAGATCATTGAGCCGGTGGCTTTGAACAACCGTATTGTCATCGTAAAAACTACAGGGGCGGCCAATCGTTATCTGCAATTGACCACCGAAGACGCCGTTCTCAACCGCAGCACACACGGTGCCACACGGGGCCATAACGCGCCCGACGCGGCTAATGGTTTTAGCGTTGCTGCCACCAGTGCTGCGGCGAACGCGCCTTTTGAGGGCGGCGCCACTAATCCTGTGGAAACCTATAGCTCTGATGGGCCGCGCCGCTTGTTTTATGAAGCCAATGGCACAGCCATTACGCCCGGCAACTTTTCTGCGACCGGCGGCAGGGCCATCCAGGCGCCGGACATCACAGCGGCTGATGAAGTAACGACATCTACACCGGGGTTTGAAACCTTTCCCGGCACTTCAGCCGCCGCGCCACACGCCGCAGCCATCGCCGGATTGTTGCTCTCTTATAACCCAATTCTTACCCCGGCTCAGGTGCGAACCTTGTTGCAAGAAACGGCTTTGGACATCGAAGCGCCGGGTGTTGACCGCGATTCCGGTCATGGCATTATTATGGCTTTTCAAGCCCTTGACGCCGCGCCAGCACCCGATCAGGTGCCGCAAATGACGATCAACAACGCAACTGTTACCGAAGGCAATACCGGCACGACAACCGCGACTTTTACCGTCACTTTGTCGGCAGCAGCCACCGAAGCCGTTACGGTTCAATACGCAACAGCTAACGGCACTGCCACCGCCGGCACCGACTACACCGCCAAAAACGGCACTTTAACCATTCCTATCGGACAAACGACAGGCACAATCACCGTCTCGGTTACCGGTGATACGGTCATCGAACCCAACGAAACATTCAGAGTAAATTTGAGCAACGCCAATGGCGCTACCATTACGGGAGCACAGGGAACGGGCACCATCACCAACGACGATACAACTCCGCCCTCAGGCGTGAGTGTTTCCATCAACAGCGTGACCGTGACCGAAGGCAACACAGGCACAGTCAACGCCACATTTACCGTCACGCTTTCCAAAGCCAGTGCTGAAACCGTAGCCGTTAGTGCTATCACTTATAATGGCTCAGCACGCAGCCCAGGCGATTACACCAGCACCGGCTCTCGATTGACCTTTGAGCCGGGTCAGACCAGCAAAAATTTCGTTGTCCCCGTCCAGGGCGATTTGCTGGATGAAATCAATGAAACATTCTTTGCGATTCTGTCTTCGCCGGCGAATTGTTCCATTGGAACCGGACGCGGGGTAGGCACGATTAACGATAACGATGCGACGCCTTTCATTACGATTACCAATTTGAACATCGGCGAAGGCAACAACGGCCAGCGCGTGGCAGCGGTGCGCTTGAACCTGTCGGCTCCCAGCGGCCAGAGCGTGCGCGTTACAGCCGCCACAGCAGTGGGAACCGCCACAGCCGGCAACGATTACAACGCCCTGGCGCCAACGGTTATCAGCTTCAATGTCGGCAGCACAGTCGCCTATGCCCGCGTGCTGCTCAACGGAGACTTGCTTAAAGAAGCCGATGAAACGTTTTTGGTGAATCTTACCAATCCGGTTAATGCTACCATTGCCGATAATCAGGCTATTGGCACTATTCTCAATGACGATAGTGCTCCGGCCCTGCTTGTCAATGATGTCGAGATAACCGAAGGCGATGCGGGCACCAAGAATCTGACTTTTACGGTCACGATGTCCAAAGCCAGCGGCCAGAGCATCACTGTCAACTACGCTACCGCTGATGGCGTCGCGCGTTCGACAAGTGATTACACCGCAAAAACTGGCACATTGACTTTCGCGCCAGGGACTGCCTTAACCCGGACTATCAGCGTAGTGATACGCGGTGATTTGCTGGTCGAAGACGATGAAACCTTCTACGTCTTTTTGTCGGGCGCAACCAATGCCAGCATTGGCAAAGCGCGCGGTGTCGGCACCATTCTCGACGATGATGCTTCGGAATAAAGTGCAGATATAAGTGCTGATAAAAACGAAAAGGCGTCTTCTTTTGGAAGACGCCTTTTCGTTTATTACAAGAGATTAGCAAACCTCTTTCTCTAATTCACTCGCCCATCATGCGGCGAAAGCGGGCTTCTTCATCGTCTTGCGGTTTTGCTTCTATGATTTCTTTTTTGGTTTCACGCAGTGGCTGCACTTCGCGGTAAGAAGCGACCTCGCGCGGCGTTTGATCCCATTTTTCACGGCGTTGAAACAAGGCAAAAAAGCCAAGGCCCAGGCGCCATTTTACACGATCTCGATGGCAAACCACCCACTGGCGCACGCCAACGCTGACCGTTTCGCCGGGGCCGCCGCAAACGGGGCACAGGCCGTAATCATCTTTATCACCGTAAGCACCTTGTGCTTCGTAATCTTCTTCAGAAGAAAACTCATCAAGGTTATCATCAGAGTCGTCTTCAAATTCATCATACGACTGTTTCATAAATGTTTACCCTATAATTCCCGCTTGACCTATCGTATACAATAAAGACATGACGCAACGCACAACGTGGTATGCGCCTTATCAAGCAATGCTGACGGAAATCTTCGCTTTCTTTGGCTCACTTGCCGTTTTGGGAGCCGAAAGTTTCGGCTATATACTGCGCGGCGCCATATCTTATAAAAATACGGTGCGCCAGATGGCGGAAATCGGCGTGGGTTCGCTAATGGTTGCTATTGTGACTGTGGGCTTTTCCGGCGCGGTTACAGCCCTTTATATCTCGATTCAATTAGTCAAATACGGCCAGCCTAATTTAGTAGGCGGCATTGTCGGCAAAAGTCTGGCCCTTG
Source organism: Abditibacteriaceae bacterium (assembly GCA_036399215.1). GTDB lineage: Bacteria > Armatimonadota > Abditibacteriia > Abditibacteriales > Abditibacteriaceae > DASWNL01. Next base: position 484 of record DASWNL010000379.1, on the reverse strand, counting down.
AAATCGCGCCCGTCATCACGGCCATTGTCGTAGCGGCGCGTTCAGGTTCGGCAATGGCGGCAGAGTTGGGTTCGATGACCGTGACCGAACAAGTAGATGCCCTGCGTGCCCTGGCGACCAGCCCGGTGCAGTATCTGGTTGTGCCACGCGTTTTGGGCACTCTCATCATGCTGCCGCTGATTACGGTTATCGCCAATGTGGCCGGTGTTTTCGGCGGCTACTTAGCGTCCACCACCAATGGCATCTCCGGCACGCAGTTCATGACATCGTTTCAAAGTTATACCTACATTACCGACCAGACCAACGGTTTGGTAAAAACACTCTCGTTTGCGCTTTTGATTTCTTTGATCGGCTGTCGCCAGGGCTTAACTACAACCGGCGGCGCGCAGGGTGTTGGCCGTGCCACGACATCGGCTGTCGTTTTTGCTATGATTGCGGTTTATATTTTGGACTTTTTCCTGTCTTCAATTTTGCAGGATGTAAC
>DASWNL010000378.1:0-3963 GCA_036399215.1 Abditibacteriaceae bacterium | reverse complement strand
TGGATTCATCGCGATTGTCAACTGAAAGCACGGTGATAAGCTGAGGCTTTATCTAACGCAGACAATAGTGACGTCAAGCATACAGGATAACTGGACAATAAAACTACTATTTACAATACGAGCACCGTCTACCTGATTTAATCCATATTGTTAATAAGATAGCTTAACGGAGGTTGGGTGGGGGTGAGTTGACTCAATACAACTTTTAGACGACTTTAGCTTTTTAACTCACACACCCTGCACGCGCGCTGGTCGGCGGCCCGCTGTCAGGCTTTCTTCGCGCAGTTTGCCGTTACTCCACAGGCTCAGCGTAACTTTGCTGCCCGGTTTAATATCCGCTACGATGTTGCTCAATTGGCCGGGCGATTCAATAGCTGTGCCGTTAACCTTGAGCAGCACATCAAGGCTTTGCTCATCCCACGGGAGGTTTCCTGCCGGGCCGCGCGCGTAAACGGCGCGCACCAAAACCCCGTTTGTATTAGGCAGACCAATTTGACGAGCCACGTCATCTGTAATGGGTTGAGTCACCAGACCAATCCAGCCGCGCGTGACGCGCCCACCGTTAGCCAATTGCTCGCTGATGCGCCGCGCTAAATTGGCAGGAATCGCCAGCCCAATGCCTTGATTGCCGCCCTGCTGGCCGTTGGCCGTTAAAATCGCGGTGTTAATGCCTATTAAATCACCATCTAAATCCACTAAGGCGCCGCCCGAATTGCCCGGATTAATGGCCGCATCGGTTTGCAAAAAATCTTCGTAAGCCGAAATGCCCAAATCGCGCCGTCCTTTGGCGGAGATAATGCCCTGCGTGACGGTGGAAGAGAGGCCAAAGGGCGAGCCAACTGCCAAAACAATATCGCCGACTTGTAACTTATCGCTGTCGGCCCAGGGCGCAACCGGCAAATTTTGGCCTTCGATTTTCAAAACTGCTACATCAGTCGCCGGATCAACGCCCATCAAGCGCGCGGGAAAGCGGCGCTTGTCGCTCAGGGTAACTGTCAGCGTATCGGCGCCTTCGACGACGTGGTTATTGGTAACAATCAGGCCGCTATTGGTGACAATCACACCGCTACCCACGCTTTGCGCTTCGCGGTCTGGCTCGCGTAGCATCGGCCCACCATCGCCCCCGAAAAAATCGAAAAACGGATCGCGCACCACGCGCCCCGGAATCACTTTGCGCGCCTGAATGTTCACCACAGCGGGCGTGACCTTCTTGGCTATGGCAGCATAAGTCGCGGAGAGGTTTTTAAGATCGCCAAGGGTTTGCGCATTGGCCACCGGTTCAATGCCACCTGTGCCATTGGAAGCAATCGGTGACGAGTTGCGAACACACGCGCCTACAAATAAGCCCAGCGCTAAGGCGCCGACAACGGGAAAGAAGAGTTTGCTTTGCATAGAATTCAAAGTTGAAAGTTCGAAGCTGGTTAAGGCCTTTGACCCTTGAACTGTCAACTTCAAACTTGCCGTTAGTATAAACTGCCGGGATGGCATTTGCGCCCACCGGCTCTGTCCGGTAGCAAACCGAAAAATTACCGCTTACAGGAGAAAACCCATGCCGCATTCTGTTCCGCCGTTGCCGTATGATTACAACGCGCTCGAAGCCGCAATTGACGAAGCGACCATGAAATTGCATCACGACAAGCATCATCAGGCTTACGTGGACAAATTGAATGGCGCCCTTGAAAAGCATCCTGAACTTGAAGGCAAATCGCCTGAAGAACTGATCAAAGATTTAAATGCCATTCCCGAAGACATTCGCATGGTAGTTCGCAACAACGGCGGCGGCCATGTGAATCACAGCATGTTCTGGGAAATCATGGGGCCAGATGGCGGCGAACCCACCGGTGCGGTTGGCGATGCCATTAAACAAGCCTTCGGCGATTTTGAAACCTTCAAAAAGCAGTTCAACGAAGCCGGCGTCAATCGCTTCGGCAGCGGCTGGGTCTGGTTGGTCAAAGATGCCGGCGGCTCTTTGAAAATTGTTTCGACACCGAATCAGGACAACCCGCTCAGCGAAGGCCAAACCCCGATTTTGGGTAACGATGTCTGGGAGCACGCCTATTACCTGCGCTACCAAAACCTGCGTGCCAAATATCTGGAGCAATGGTGGAATGTCGTCAACTGGGACGCCGTAAACCAACGCTTTGCGAAGTAATTAACCTCACCAATAAAACGCCCGCTTCGATTAAGAAGCGGGCGTTTTGATTTGCGCTTTCATGCATAACCGGATTGGAGCAAGTAAAAGATGGATAGCAGACATGAAATAATGAAAGTCGTAAAGCCAGCTATTCGAACAACGATTGGGCGAGGCGCAAATTTAGTGTCTTGCAAACCGATAAAAATCGCGTAGCTAATACAGCCAAAAAATATTCCAGACAGACTGAACCAGAGTAGGGGATCGGAGACTCCTTGGTTAGCCAAGTCGGCGCCGTAATGCGACCTGAAATTGTTGTTCATATCACGGTAGCACTCTACGATGTAGAGAAATCCCCAACTGACGCCAAATAAAAAGGCGGCAATTGGGGTTACTCGATTTTCGTCACGTTCGCTTTTCATAAGGGCAAGGGGCTTCCTATTTTGTGCGTCGTGTTTTCTTCATCGTCTTTTTTCGTCACTTCGTCCAACGAAATCAAAGGATTACGGGCGATGGCGAACTCCTCGACGATTTGGCCGCCGATGAGATGTTCCTGGATGATGCGCTCGGCCACTTCGGGCGTGACTTCACCATACCAGACGCCTTCGGGATAAACCACTAATAACGGGCCGCCCCGGCAGAAGCGCAAACATTTCACCTGGGTGCAGTAGATGTTGATGCCTTCTTTTTCCAGTTTCGAGAGGCGCTTTTGCAAGTATTTAAAGCTTTCGTGGCCTTCTTTGGAAGAGCAGCAATCAGGGCCGGGGCACATCAAAACGTGGCGCGTATAGCCGCCTTGCCCATCCACGGCGATGCCGCGTTTTTTCATCTTCTCCTGCAATTTATGCTTGTGCTTCTTGTCCATAAGATTCAAAGGGCGGCTCAATTCTTATGCCGCCTTTATATTGCTTTTAAAAGCGCTTGAGCACGCGCGCTAAATGCGCATCCATGCGTTGTTGCAAAACTTCCATCGCGATGAGTTGCAGACCAAACTCTTGCCAGGGGCTGTAAAAACTTGGTGTTGGTAAACACATGTTCAGCAGGGAATCTATGTCCCAGTAAGGGTGGTAATGAGATGGTGTGGAAACGGTTAGATAGGCATCCAAGAATTGATCGGCTTGCTCTGGGCCATACATGGCAGCTAAATTAGTGCGGCAATGTGCTAAATCTACACCTGCCGGGCCGTGACAGGCGTTGATCCAATCTACCACGCCGCTGATGGCATTCTGTTGCCAGAGCACATTAGCAGGATGATAATCGCGGTGAATGAAGACCGGGTGGAAGGGAGGCTGCGGGCCATGAAAAATTTCGATGGCTTTCTCCCAGAGATGAGGATGCGCGCTCCAAAGCGGCGGCTTGAGATTTTCCTCGATAGTCCAACTTTTAAATTGCCACGGAAAAGTTTTGGCTGAATTTTGATGAATCGCCGCTAACGTTTGAGCGAGGCTTGTAAGCCAATTCTGAAAGTCCTGCGGACGTAATTGAACTTCCCCTTGGATATAGGACATTAATACCACAGGAGCGCCAAAACCAGCATCATTAGAAGCATCATCAGCGGCATAAACAATGAGTTGCGGTGCGCGAAGCCCGGCGTTTTGTGCTTCTTGCAAAGCCGCGGCTTCATGCTGCGCTAAATCAGGCTCTTCCCTTAGCCACCTCGCGTTATTCAGCACACGCAAAACAAAGCGTTGTTGAGAGGGCAAGATTTTAATGAGAAAAACCGCTGAAGAAGTGGAGCCTTTAAGCCGCGTCACTTCTAAATTATTTGATGAATAACCCGTTGACTGCGTAAGCCACGCACGGGCCTTATCACCAAAGAGTGCAAGGGAACT
>DASWNL010000377.1:0-3714 GCA_036399215.1 Abditibacteriaceae bacterium | reverse complement strand
CCAGCCACTTCGCGCACGACACGCCACTACTGGATGCCTTTGCCAGGGAGATTGATTTGCAACGGCGCGATGACCCCTTAACAGTAGCGCGCCACATCGGCAGCGAAATCAATGCGCGTTTCATTTATGCCAAGCAAAGCACGCGCGCCGATTCACCAATTGACGAATCGCTGGAATCACGTCAGGGTGTTTGCCAGGACTTTACGCATATCTTCATCGCCTTAGCGCGACGTGTTGGCATTCCTTGCCGCTATGTCAGCGGTTATCTATTTCACGCCGGCACCCGTGACCGTGTTTATGGCGGCGCTACCCATGCCTGGGCCGAAGTGCTGCTGCCCGGTTTTGGTTGGGTTGGCTTTGACCCGACCAATAACAGCATCGTTGGCGCCCGTCATATTCGCGTTGCTTTAGGCCGCGATTACGCCGATGTGCCTCCCACGCGCGGCATTTACAAGCGCCCCAAAGACACCACCAGCGAGTTGGATGTTACAGTGCGCGTAACACCGACCAGTGATCTACCATACAACCTCGAAGGGCAGGTTATGCAAGCCCGCTTGCAGACCGTTAGCGGAGACGTCGGCCAACAACCCGAACAACAGCAGCAGTGAGATATTTAGCTATACCCCCACCCAGCCTCCCCCACGGGGGAGGAGCCACGCTTCTGAAATATAATACGCTACACGACAAGCGTAATTCCCCTCCCTCCGCGGGTGCCCTTTGGGCAGGAGGTTAGGGGAGGGCTGATCAAAATCAAACCGGCCTCACCAATCGAAAATAACACCCAGTGCCGTCGAGCGATCTTTCAACAAATCGCCATAGGCTTGCGGGGCTTGTTCCGGCTTAAAGCGATGAGTCACTAAATCGGAAACACGCATCTGGCCGCGCTGCAAGTAATTGAAGAATAAGTGCGACATCTCAATATGTGTCCACATCTCTTGCGCGTTAGGAGTAGCAGGCGGCATCGAATCATGGGCGCCGATGATTTGCACGCCGCGCGTCACCACATCAAGGGTTAAACATTGCTGGCCGGGCCGCGCTGTATCGCCCAAAAGCAACAACTTGCCGAAGCGTCGTGCCAATCTCAATGCCGGTTGAAAGGCTAAGGGGTGGCCGGTAATGTCGTAAACCACATCGGCGCCTTTGCCATCAGTCAAATCATAAACTGCATCGCGCGCTTTATCCGCCGTCATATCCAGAACCTGCGTGGCGCCATGCTGTTTCGCCAACTCCAAACGCGCCGGGGCAGTGTCTATCATGATGATTTCGCGTGCCCCCATTAATCTCACATATTGTGTGACGAGTTGGCCGAGCAATCCGGCGCCGACAATAGCAACGGCATCGCCCAATTGATGCTGAGCGCGGCGCACGCCAATTTGCGCGATGCACGCCATGCCAAACCACGGCGCATCATCCGGTGCTACGCCTTCGGGCACTTTCAAGCCGCGATTGTTTTCAGCATCCCACACTGTCCATTCCTTGTGATTGGCACGCAGCGCCACACGCTCGCCAACGGCGAAGCGCGAGACTTCTGGCCCCGCTTCTTCAACAATACCCACCATGCAGTAGCCGGGCTTAAAGGGAAACTTGACCCACTGCTCCCAGTGAGTGCCCGCCTCAAATTCGCCGTTGAAGCAAATTAATTCTGTGCCTGTCGAAATCAATGAATGCTCGGCGCGCACTAAAATTTGAGATGGGCCTATTTCAGGCACATCTTGTTCAATCAAGGCAGCCACGCGCGGTTCGGTAAAAACGATGTTTTTGGATTTCATAAGCGCCATTTAAACACGATAGATTTATTGTGCCAACTGTAGAAATTAAGGTTCGTCAATTGGCTCGATGAGAACATCATCCACATCCAGCGTGCCGGAAGTGCGCGAAAGAGTGGGCAACAGTTTCAAAACCGTAGCGCCTTGCGGAACCGAACAAACTGTTTGCAAATCGGCCCAGTCGGCAGCTTTTTTCACCTCGATGGGCGGCGGTATGGGCATTAATATATCTTCGTTGGCATTGGAAAACAGCACCTGAAAACGCGCTCCATCCAATGGGTTGGCACCGGATTTTAGATTTGAGGCGCGCAGTCTGGCACGAACGCGAACCGTTTTCCATTGCGGCAAAACGCGCCACTGGCTTTGCGCCATGACCGTATTGCGCGCGTTATCGTTAGTCAGACGCAAAAAGTGGTTGTCTTCTTCTTGCTCAATGCGTGCGCCACGCCCATCAATCTCCCAGCCGATAACTTCGCCTTGTTCATCTTTGCGTTCAAATGTGCCTTCAGGAAAAGAGCGCGTCCATTCGTAAATGGGTGCGGCTATCACTTTGGGCACGGCCTTTTCAAAGCGCAAATCATCCACGTCAAATTCGCCTTTGGTGTCTTGAAGCATCGGCTCCAGTAACAGGAACGACGCCTGACGAGGGATGTCGGTGCGGGCCGAAAGAACCTTCCAATCGGAGTTACCCGGCAACATCAACGAAGGCGGCCAACCACCGACTTGTTGGCCGCGTGCATCTTGAAAGCGGATGCCGATGCGCGCCGTTTTCCAATCGGTATTTGGGTCGCTGCGCACCAGGTTCTTAGCACGCACACGAGCACTTATGGTAACAGCACGCCAATCTGGAGGCAGTTTCAAAACTTTGGCCGCGCCAACATAATTATCCAGACCGGCATTGCTTAAATGCAGAAAGTGATTGCCGTTTTCTTCGCCGGCTTGCACAATTCCGCCTCTTCCAGGGACAGGCGTCCAACCGCGAAAGAAACCTTTGGCATCCACTTCTTCAAAAGTAAGATCGGGCAAATTGTTCGGCCCGGTATTGACCGGCAAAGCCTCGCCCGGCAAAGCAGCATTTGCAAAAGCGCCATCAGCCTTTTCGATTTGCAAATCATCCACATCAAAAGTGCCTTTGGCACCCAACATCGAAGGCTCGATACGAAGGCCAACCGTGCCTGGCGGCAAAACGTTGGTGGTTTCCTGCACTGCCCAATCCGCATCGGCGGTCAGTTTAGGCTCATCCAAAATCGGCCCGACGCGCTGGCCCAATTCGTCAATGGCTACCACGCCAATCTTGGCGATGTTCCAACTCTGCGGCCCGGCCACAAAATCCTTGATGCGCACACGCGCTCGAACTTTAACACTTGCCCAATCGCGCGGCAAAGCTAAATCTATGCTGGCACCCACAAAGCGATTGGCGCTTTGATTGGTCAGGCGCAAAAACTTTTCGCCGTTTTCCTCAACGACTTGTGTGCCATCCGTCCAGGGTCGAAAACCTTGTGGCGCGTTGGTGGCATCTACTTGCGAAAAGGCACCTTCGGGAAAGCCTTCGCGTAGCGGCAATAAATCCACCGGGGCATTCGGTTCCAGGCGTAAGTTATCAAAGGAGAAACGGCCCGTTGCGCCCTGGATAGAGGCGTTGATTTCCATGCGGACGGCCTCTTTAGGCACTAAAATGGTCTGGCCCATGCGCCGCCAATTGGTGTCGTCAAGAAAGTTCAGCCCACGCCCTTCTTGCACTTGCTGATTCAAGTCATTGAAAAAACGCCAGTTAAAACGCGGCGTGTGCGTGCCCAACAAGCCGCGCTTGAGGTTTTCTATTTTGACTTGCGCCGATAAGCGCAGGGTTTTCCATTCGGGATTGAGCGCTATCGTTGTGCTCGCCCGCGACAACATTTGCGGGACGTTGGCTTCAAGCGACAGATACTGATTTTGGCCGGATTTTTCC
>DASWNL010000376.1:0-14850 GCA_036399215.1 Abditibacteriaceae bacterium | reverse complement strand
CTGAAATGATGAAATCATCGTCACAATGGAATTGGACAAAGGAAAAATGGGTCAAATCTGAAGTCCCGTTTTTGCACTTGCGAGAAAAGATTGACAGAGAGTTAGCCAAAAGTGTAGGTAAGAAAGGGGTCTTAATAATTTTTCAAGAACATGCTTCCCAAGCTAAAAAGACTCCCAACGATACAAAAGCGGCTTTTGCTTGGCTTTATTCTGCTTATAAAGCTCAGCAACTCAATCCTCAATTTGATCGAAAGCTGTTTGCACAGGCACGAATGGCTCTACTTTTGGGCAGATACCCTTTTAAGGACTCAGAATGGGCACGATTGAGATTTCTCGTTGAATCTCAGCCCTTCCCGCGATCTCAATTGACATCAATAGGCGAACGTCTTTTGGAGAAATATCCTCAAGATGCTGAAGTTAAATATCAATTAGTGCGGGCGTTTTCTCCTACGAATCCAGTTGAGAAGCAAAAAGCTTTAAAGTATTCACAAGATTTAATTCGCCTCGAACCAAAACGCCCTAGTTATCATGCGTTGTTGGCGGGGATTTACTTAAAATCTTGGCTTGCTCACAAAAATAAGACAGAGGCTAATAAGGCCATTACAGCTTATAATCAGTTTCTGCTACTAGCCCCTCCCAACCACCAGTTTCGTTCTCAAGCAAAGAGGACGATAGAACTACTAAAGCGTCCCTAGATTGCAGGAACCCTACGGAGGCTTTTTGCAGCAGTATTGAGCGTGCCTTTTCCTATGGACAAGGACTTTCTATGGACAACGAAGACCAAAACTTATCCCAAGCGGAGCCTAAGGCAGAAGAACTTGGGTTCTTAGACTATTTCTTCACTATAGGAATGGTGAAATTTGGTCTTATTTTAACTTTCATGCTGTCTGCCTCAGATGTGATAAAAGCAGCGTTTGACCTGCAAAAGTTATCCATTGACCGCTTTGCACAAATTATGGGGGTAAGTCTAGTGCTTGGAGCTTTTTACGGTTATCTGTTATGGATTGGTCATGTGTTTTCCCCAAAAAACAAGGGGCAATAAGGCCCTGCGGATATATCAAGTATATTAAGGCTATGGCACACAGTCCCCGCAACAATACGGTGTCGCTGAACGATAAAAAATTGCTGCGTTTACCCGCCGGAGGCGAGGAAGTGACCATCGCCTACAGTTTGCTCGCTGACTCCAAGATTATCAGCACTTCTTATAACGTGACGGGGTTCATCCATAGACTTTTAGCACAGGAAAATTGGCGCTTTAGGCGCTTTCATCTTGGTTCTAAAACATCTTGCGTTTGAGCGTGTAAACCACAATTTCCGGCGGGCAATTGTAGCGCATGGGAAAGTGGACACTGCCGACGCCAACGCTGATGAACATTTGAGCGTTTGCGTGCCGATACCAGCCCTGATGCCAGGGAGAAAATCGCATGTCGCGGGGGCGGCGACGAAAATGGGTGCCAGGCAAATGCACCTGACCGCCGTGCGTATGGCCGCTAATGAACAGGCAGTTGCGCTCGCTTAGGCGCGGGAACAGGCGAGGGTTGTGCGAAAGGATTATCTGTGGCGTATCCGGTGAAATATCTGCGCACGCTTTTTCCAAATCAGGCCGACCGGCGCGCAAGTCATCGAACCCTGTCAAGGGCAAAACATCGCGCAAATAAACCGTTTGATTGACCATAACTTGCGTGCCATTATTTTGTAGCAATCCAAGAATATCGGCTCCATTGCCGTTAGCTAAATCGTGATTGCCGGGCACGGCGAAAACGCCTTCAGGCGCTTGTAAATCGGCCACTATGGCAGCCATTTCTTCAGCATAGGTTCTGATGTCGCGCGCCCAGAACTGGGCAAGAGTGAAACCTGCATACGAGTTGCGCCGCGAAACGTAATCGCCGGTTAAGACCACAACATCCGGCTTTTCCTGGTTGCACAAATGCACAGCGCGGCGCACCACGTCGGGGCCGGTGATGGCCGAAAAATGCAAGTCCGAAAGCTGCGCGATGCGCAAGCCTTCCACCTGGCGTGGCAAGCCCGGCAAAGCCACATTAAAGCGACGCACCTGCAAGCGATGTGGCTCAATCAGGGAGTAAATCAAGCCGCCGGCAAAAGTTGCCGAGGCGCTTGCCCACAGGGCGCGAGATAAACGAGACATGAAAAGAAAGAATAGAACGCGGAGCTACGCTACGCAGAAACGGCTTTGATGAACGCGGATTTTGAAATTGCGATTTCTCGGTGAGATAACATGGAGACACGACTGGCGGTGTGTAATGGGTTTGTGGACACGGCAAGCCATGTCCCCTCATATCAACCTTCAAACATCCGCGTTCATCAAAGCCGTTTCTGCGTAGCGTAGCTCCGCGTTCTATTTGTCAAAGGCAGGCGTTCACAAACGAAGCGAAAAGGCGTTGTGTGACGGGTGATTCACGATCTCGTTCGGGATGCCACTGCACGCCTAAAATCCACTCGCCTTTTTGCAGCGCGCCTAATTCGACGGCTTCGATAATGCCATCGGCTGTTTGAGCTACGGCGCGGGCTGGAACTTTATTCCCTGGGGCCGCTTGAGCGATGCCCTGATGATGATACGAATTGACTTCGGCATTGTCAGTTTCCAGAATATGCGCTAAGGCGCTATCTGGCGCGATGCAGATAGCGTGGCGCGTTTCGGGGTTTCCCGTGGTGGCGGCGCGGTGTGCGACCGCTTGTGGGCCTTTGGCTTGTGGCCATTGCAGTTCGATGTCTTGCAACAAACCGCCACCGGCCCACACATTGAGAAACTGGCAGCCATAACATATGCCGAGAATCGGCTTGCCATGCCCGGAGAACTCATCGGCCAACGCCCATTCTAAGGCAGGCCGCGCCGCATTGACTAATTCTACACTGGCATCGGAAAGCAAAGCTTCGCCGTAAAGTTCAGGATTCAAATCAGCGCCACCCGAAATCAACAAACCATCCAGTTGCGTGGCTAAGCGAGCGGCATCTTCAGGCGTATTTTCGTTGAGAAACAAAAACTCACCTTCGGCGCCCGCTTCTTCTAAGGCTTTTCGATAATGCAGCAGGCGATTTTGCCCGGCTTCGCTTTCGGGCCAGGCGGGATTGGAGCAAGTAATGCCGATACGTGCGCTCATGGGATGTTATAGAGTGTAGAAGATTGCTTTAATCGCAAATTCAACCCTGTTCAGGATTTGCCTCGTGGCGCGAGCGCAGCTTTTCGGTATCTTCCAGTGGCTCGATGTATTCTTCGCTAAAGCCGCAGGTCGCGCAAACGTAACGTGTGACACGCACCGCTTTCATCAGACCGATAGAAACGATATTTTCCCCGGATGACGCGGGAAGGCGTGCGGGAATGCGAATAATATCGGTGAACTGGCACTTGGGGCAGGTCTGAGTTTGTTTCATAGTGTCCTCTAAAAAGCTGTGGCGCTACCTATAAGCGCTACCCGTTAACTCTGACAACAACGGCGCGATGAGAACTCACCGCGCCGTGAAGCCATTTCTGCAATGCTCAATTGCCGCGTCGCAAGAAGGCGGGCACATCCACGTCCACATCATCGTTGACTTTGGGTGTCGAGCGGCCCGAAACGGGGCCAAAAGCCGATGGCCCGGCACCGGGGATGCCAAATGATCCGCTGCTACCGCTACTATTTCCACCACGCCCATTCTCAAAGCCCGTAGCGACAACGGTAACAAGAATTTCATCTTGCAATTCTGGATTGAATACCAAACCCCAGAAGACATTGATTTCGTCCACGCCGGCTGTTTCGCGCACCGTTCGCACGATTTCATCTACTTCGCCAATGGCTAAGTCATCGCCCGCCGTGACGTTGATAAGCAATTTGCGCGCACCCACAATGGAATTTTCCAAAAGCGGCGACGAGATTGCCATTTGTGCGGCTTCGGCAGCGCGACGCTCACCGGAGCCAACGCCAATACCCATCAGGCCTACACCGGCATCGGCAATGACGCTGCGCACGTCGGCAAAGTCGAGGTTGACTTCACCGGCTACGGTAATTAAGTCGGCAATGCCCTGCACACCCTGACGTAAAATGTCGTCCGCACGGCGAAAAGCCTGCTTGAAAGTCGTTTTCTTTTCGAGAGTTTCGAGCAGTTTTTCGTTGGGAATCACAATGTAGGTGTCCACCACATTGCGCAGCTTTTCAACGCCGAGTTCAGCATTGTTATGCCGCGAGTTTCCCTCGAACTGAAAGGGCTTGGTGACAACGGCCACCGTGAGAGCACCGCTTTGTTTGGCGATGTCGGCCACAACCGGCGCCGCGCCGGTTCCGGTTCCGCCGCCCATGCCTGCCGTGATAAAAACCAGGTCGCTTTTAGAAATCGAATCGGCGATTTCGTCACGCGATTCTTCCGCGCTGCGATGCCCCATTTCAGGGTTGCCACCGGCTCCGAGGCCTTGCGTGACCGCCGTGCCGATTTGAATCTTTTTTTCCGCCGCCGACAAGTCAAGTGCTTGCTTGTCGGTGTTGACTACAATAAAATCCACGCCGGTTAAACCGGCTTCGATCATCCGATTGACGGCGTTGGAGCCACCACCGCCGACTCCAACCACCTTTATGACTGCCGCTCCGCCGGGCCTTCCTAATGCCATCGTGCCCTTTCTCCCTTGACTTCCTGAACCTGAAAAGTCCCCATATTATAGGATAATTTTCCGCGTTCTGTCAAATGAAAATCAGTAAGCAGGAGGCAGACGGCGGGAGGGAGGGACAAATTATCACCTTCGCCCAAATTCTTTTAATTTTTAACGACTTCCTGCCTCCCGCCGTCTGCCTCCTGCCTCTTAGCTACTCACGATTTCGCGCCGCAATTCGCGCATCAGCGTTTGATAGAAAAACAGGTTGTGATACGTCAAAAGCCGTGCGCCGGCAATTTCGCCGCACTTATTTAAATGATGCAAATATGCCCGCGTATAGTTTCGGCACACGAAACAAGTGCATTCGGCATCCAAAGGCGAAAAATCCCCGCGAAAGCGCGCGTTATTGAAATTGAGATTGCCCTCGCTTGTCACCGCTACGGCATGGCGTGCCAGACGTGTCGGCAACACGCAATCGAACATATCAACGCCAAGAGCAACCGCTTCTCGCAAATCGCGCGGCGTGCCGACACCCATTAAATAACGCGGTTTCTCTTCGGGCAAGGCGCCGCAGCAAACATCCACCATTGGATACATCTCTTCGGGCTTTTCACCTACCGAAAGCCCGCCAATGGCATAACCATCGAAACCAATTTCAACCGTCGCCTGTGCTGACTCAAGGCGTAAATCTTCATACAAACTGCCCTGCACGATGCCGAAAATGCTTTGATCTTCGCGTTTGCGATGCGCTGATGCCCTTTTCGCCCACGCTACACTGCGCCGCATCGCTTTGGCAGCTTCGTCGTGTGTGGCCGGATTGCCCACTACATCATCCAAAATCATCCCAATGTCCGGGCCGAGGGTTTCTTCGAGTTCAATCACCGATTCGGGCGTAAAAAAGTGCTTGGAGCCATCTACCGGCGATTGAAAATGCACACCTTCGTCGGTAATCTTGCGCAGCTTGGCAAGGGAAAACACTTGAAAGCCACCGCTATCGGTGAGAATCGGGCGATGCCAGTTTTGAAAGCGATGCACTCCGCCCGCTTCCTTGACCAAAGCAGCGCCGGGCCGCAAATAGAGATGAAAGGCGTTATTGAGAATAATCTGCGCGCCCAACTCTTCCATTTCGTGCGGCAGCATGGCTTTGACAGTGGCTAAGGTGCCCACCGGCATAAAAACCGGCGTTTCTATCGTGCCATGCGGCAACTCTAAAACTCCTGCCCGCGCCTTGCCGCGCTGAGCAATAACTTGAAATTTCATACGGATGTAGTTTCACCGCGAACGTGCAAAGAGTTTCAATCTTGCTTTAAATTTTCTCGAATCAAGCGTTCGGCTTCACGTGCGTTGGGAATGCCCCATAGACCAATTTCGCGGGTGCGGGCATGGCGGTGGCCGTTGTGATGGGTGAAATACTGCTCGCGGGCGAAGATGATGTCGCCGCTACCATCCGATTGTTCGCGGCGTTCAACATTCTGAATATCATTTGGCCCATAGCTTTTCACTGTGCGCGTCGTGCTGTTTTCAATCACCAAGATGCGCTTATCAGTTATGGCATAAATCGTATTCGATGCCTTAGCCGCGCCGACGAAAGGCGAGGCCATCATATACAAGCCAAAACCAACGAAAATCAGGCCAAAGAACGGAAAAATGCCCTCTAAAGGCGGCCCAGATGATGGCCCGAAGTGCTGGCTGCTCTGGCTTTGCATCCAAAAAGCACTGCTCATCCAGAAGATGGCGAAGCCCGTCACGAAAATGCCCACAAAGAAACCGCCGATGTTTTGCTGCGAAACGCGCCCTGGATTGGGACGCGCTGTCCATAACAGCCTCTCTCCTGAATCTAACTCACCCTGCACCAAAGAAGATTCACTATTCATGGCTTCAATTATACGGCTGCGAGCATTGTAACTTAGCAAAAAGCCAAAAGTCATTCCGCTGCATTTAAAGCCTCAATTACGTTTTGCATATCAGCGGGCATGGGCGCTTCAAATTGCAATGGCGCGTCTGTTATCGGATGCGTAAATTCTAATTTCGCGGCGTGTAGGGCCTGGCCGTCTAATTGTTGCAGCGCGGCGCGCACTTCATCACTTCCGGCACTATCGAGGGCGCGTTTTTCGCCGCCATAAAGTGGGTCGCCCGCGATGGGATGGTTGAGGTAATTCAAATGCACGCGGATTTGGTGAGTGCGACCGGTTAATAAATTCACATCCAGCAAAGCGAACTTGCGCCAGTGTTGCGTGACGGTGTATTCGGTAATGGCGTCTTTGCCGTGTGGCACGACAGCGAATTTTTTGCGATGCGTGGCGTGGCGTTCTATTGGCGCTTCGATGCGGCCTCGCAAAGGCGGCACACCGCAAACCAAGGCGATGTAATTTTTCGTCAGGCGCCGGTGGGCAAAGTCTTCGGCCAGTTTCCAGTGCGCCGCATCGGTTTTGCAGACGATGATCAGGCCACTGGTATCTTTATCGAGGCGATGCACAATGCCGGCGCGTTCGGGCGGGCCAACAGTTGATAAAGGCTTATTTTGCTGTCGTAGGAAATCAACTAAAGTCGCCACGCGCTCGCCCGCTCCCAGATGCACCAAAAGGCCGCGTGGTTTGTTGATAATCATCAGATGCTCGTCTTCGTAAACGAAAACGAGCTTTTTTATCAACTCCGGCATTGGCATATTTTCGCTGGCGATTTGCGCCCTTGTTTCTTCGTTGTCTGGTTCCTGCTCCAACAATTGCAACACGTCGCCGAGTTTTAAAACGTGCGAGGGCTTAACACGTGCTTGATTGAGCGTAGCGCCTTCGAGCAGTTTCTGAGCGCGTGAACGCGAAACGTTTAAATGCGCGGCGACAAAAGCATCTACGCGCTGTCCGGCCTGCTCTTCTTCGATTGTGATTTGTGTTTCAGTCATCAATTTAATAATTGCCTAAACTGTCTACTCGATGAAATTACTCGCTATAGGCGCTTGCCTTTTTCTTTCAACATTAGCTTACGCGGCGGAGAAGCCGTTTGTTGTTTGCATTGATCCGGGCCATCCTTCGGAGACTTCGGGCGGGGCCAACGCGCACGGTTTATCGGAGAATCGCTTGAACTGGCAAGTCGCCAATCGTCTGGCGGCCAAATTAAAAGCAAAAAACATCGCCTTTGTGCTGACCAAATCGCGCGAAAACCAGAAAGTGACCAACCGCCAGCGCGCCGAAATCGCAAATGGCGCCAATATTTACAAAACGCCGTGCTCTGCTTTCATTCGCCTGCACTGCGATGCTGGTGGCGGCAGCGGTTTCGCATGGTTTTATCCTGACCGCGCGGCAAAAAAACAAGGCGTCACCGGGCCACCCCGCGCAGTGCAAGTTGCCAGCAGAAATCTGGCGCACACCATGAATGAAAGCATGAAAAGCGTCTTAAAAAACTCACTGCGCGCTAATTCGATTAAAACCGATGCCGCCACTTTTGTCGGCGGCAACCAAGGCGGCGTTTTAACCGGCTCAATTTTCTCGCGTGTGCCCACCGCGCTTATTGAAATGTGCTACATCACCAACAAACGCGACGCGAAATTCATTGGCAGTGCCGCAGGCCAGGAAAAAATGGCCGAAGCCTTAGCCACTGGAATTGTGGCCTGGAAAAACGCGCAGTGATTAACCCCCAACCCCCTTGGCACGGGGGCTAAAGTATTAGTTGGTGGAGCCAGCAATATGCGTTGTGAGATCAAGAGCATATTACTTCTTCTGTCCAGTCTGCTTTTAGCCCCCTTGCCAAGGGGGTTGGGGATTAATCCATTCTATAGCCGGAGCTTTCAGGGCCGCTTTCAGCATTCCCATAAAATCGTCGCGCGGAATTTCTTTAGCGCCGAATGACTCGAAAAGCGGATTCAACACTTCACAGTCCAGCCACGTCACGCCCTGTTTTTGCAAGTGTTCGACAAGAAAAACCAGCGCTACTTTGGAGGCGCCGCTGACATGGTGAAACATGGATTCACCCGCGAAATAGCTGCCCCAACTCACACCGTAAAGGCCGCCAACCAGTTCGTTTTCCAAATAAACCTCAATACTATGCGCTTCACCACTCTGGTGCAAACGCTTGTAGGCGCGCTGCATGTCGTGGGTAATCCAGGTGCCATCTTGCCCCCGACGCGGCGCATGGGCACAGGCTTGAATAACCGCATTAAAATCAGCATCCACGCGCATCTGCCACGGTTTTTGGCGCAGCAGCTTTTGCAGCGAACGCGGAACGTGAAAATCTTCCAGGCGCAAAATGGCACGCTCAGGTGGCGCAAACCAGAGCAATGGCAGATTGTCCATTGGCCACGGGAAAATGCCACTCAGATAAGCTAATCGCAAAGTTTCCGGCTCCAAATCGCCACCCCAGGCCAAAAAGCCTTCTTCATCGGCGTATTCAACGGGCGGAAACGTCACCAGCGAGCTTTTCATGGCGTTTTTATAGTGTTTGCCGACTTTGTGCAATTTAGGCTTCGATGACCGAAGCCGCAGTAGGCTCGGCAGTAGCTGATTCAACCGAAGGTAAACGTGAAATTTGTGCTTTAGCCTTGGCTTCACGGCGCGCCAGGCCAATCCAGAAAACGGCAATTGCCATCAGGCCAAATATCGAAGTCCATTGCGCTTCGGTTAAGGGCGAACCGAACAAATAGCGGGCCGTGGCGCCGGCACGGAAGAACTCAATAAAAAAGCGTTCGACAGCATAAAGACCGAAAAACAATAATGTCAACTGTCCGGGAAATTGCGTCCATTTCGGCGACAGTTTGGCGCGTTGCATGAAGACAAATAGGCCAACCGCTAAGACTGCCGAATATAACTGCGTGGGGTGACTTGGGGGTGTAATGAGCGCGCGGTTTTCTTCGGTTGGAAACTGCATGGCCCACGGCAAATCGCAGGCATGGCCATAACAGCAGCCATTGAAAAAGCAACCGAGGCGGCCAAAAAAGTAGCCTAAGAAAACCGAAGGCGCCAGCAAATCGGCAAGGACACCAAAGCGCATTTTGCGCGTGTAGGCAAAGTAGCCCACAACAGCAATCGAACCGGGGAAAATGCCGTGAAAGGACAACCCACCCTGCCAGACTTCGAGCATTTTGCCGAACGATTGAAACTGCTCGCGATTGAGCAAAACATAGACAATACGGCAGCAGATGACCGTAACAAGCAGCATTGGCAGCATCAAATCCAAAACTAAATTTGGATCATAGCCGCGCCGCTTTGCTTCGAGGCAGGCATTCAGCGTCGCCAGGCCAAAGCCGAGAATCAGGAAAAACCCATAAGAGTGCAGCGTAATCGAAGTGCGCGAAAGCACTACAACTAAGCCGCATAACACGGCGCCAAAAACCAGAGGAGCCAGCGCCGCTTCGTTATCAAAACGGCGCGTTTTGAAATAAGGAATAAAAATGATGCCCAGCGTCAGCACCCAAACCGCTATGAGCAGCGGCCAAAGCCAGGTGGTGGGCAATTGTGGAATAACGGCTAATTCAGGTCGCACGACAGAGATTTTAAGAGATTCTAAGAAATTTCGGAATTCACGTCAGAGTTAACAGGTGTTTTCTTGCTCAGTGATGAAGAAATCTCGCGGCGATTCCATAAGAAATCGATCAGCAAAATGATGACGCCAACGGTTAGAGCACTATCCGCGACATTGAAGATTGGAAATGTGCGAATCCATTCAATCGAGGTTTGTAAATCAATAAAATCGGTCACAGCGCCCATCCAGATGCGGTCAATCAGGTTGCCAATGGCGCCGCCTAAAATCAGGCCCAATCCCAGGCGCGCCATTTTGCTGTGCGGTGCCAGTTCACGCGCCATTTGCCCCACGATGAACATCACAAACAGCGTAACGGCAATGAGAAACCAGCGCTGACCGGACAACATGCCCCAGGCCGCGCCGTGATTGAGAATATGCGAAAAGCTGAGCCAACCGGGAATGATCTCGTGTTCGGTATGCAAGGAAAGCCAGGAGCGAATCCACGCCTTAGAAAGTTGGTCAACCACAATGACGGCCAGAGAAACCAAAGCGAAAAAACGCAAGGCTCGCGCTGTTGCGGCATCACGCCGTGCCATCTCAAGACGCGCTGCTTCAAGGCGAGCCTCTTCTGCCGCATCGCTTGCTTCTTTCGATGGGTTTTCGACTATCACTCCTTCGACGGGCAAAACCGCTTCGGACGAATACTCAGACGGCACTTCTACTTCCTTTCAAACTTGAAAACGGATTAACCCCCACCCAATCCTGCCCAGAGGGCACCCGCCCAAAGGGGAGGAGAAATTCAACGCTCTTTCTCGATTCTTACGGGTAAAGAAGCGCAGTTCCCCTCCCTTGGGAGGGGTCAGGGGAGGGTCATTCAGCTTTGAAATCATTTCCAGCTACTTCAAACTTTTCAACGCGAATACTTAGCGCTTCATCCCCGGCCTCGATTGCAGTGAGTTCGGGGTAAGTGACATCTACCAAACGCAACTCTTCGGCCAAAGTTTCTTCCTGAATATAATCGCCGAACTTTTCGAGCACGCGCGGAAAGATGCTTTCTTGCGGTGTAGCTACCAAAATCGTGATGTGATCGCTCACTTGCAAGCCGGCACTTTTGCGGGCGTCTTGCACAGCGCGCACAAAATCACGGGCATAACCTTCATCACTCAAATCTTCATTAAGGCTCGTGTCAATCGCAACCGCCCACTCGCCTTCTTCTGCGAAGCTGTATCCTGTCTGCTGCTGTGTTTGCACCAGAACTTCATCGGCTTCCAATGTTAAAGTTTGCCCGTTTACTTCAAGGTTGAAACTTTCGCCCTGCCGCGCCGCATTGCCGATGCGTTTGGCTTCTTCGGGTGAAGCGTTTTCCAGAATTTGACGGATGGTGCCAATTTGCTTGCCAAACTTTGGCCCCAGTTTGGGCAAGTTCGCACGCAATTTATAAGTCACTAAATCGCCAGCATCATCCAAAAGCTCCAACGATTTTACATTCAACTCATCCAAAATCGTATCACGCCAGGTTTCAAGCGCGGCTTTAGCATGGGGCGGTGCCTGAATCAAAACGCGCGGCAACGGTTGACGCACTTTGACTTTCGATTCCTTGCGCGCCTTGTGCCCCAAAGAAGTCGCCTGCAAAACCGCTTCAACTTCGGCGATGAGCTTTTCATCGCGTAGCACAGCATCACTTTGCGGCCACGCGCACAAATGCACGCTCAAAGGTGCATCAGTTAAAGGCTTTTTCAAATTTTGATACATCGCTTCGGCTGTAAACGGAATTACCGGCGCGATTAGCTTGGATAACGTCAGCAAAACGTAATGCAAAGTTTGATAAGCGGCTTGCTTGTCGGAATCGCTTTCACTTTTCCAGAAGCGGCGCCGGCTGCGGCGCACATACCAATTAGAAAGCTCATCAACAAACGCTTCAATGCTGCGCGTAATCTCACTCGGCGCCACTTTATCCAGAGCCATAGTTACATCATCAATCAGTTGATTCAGGCGCGCTAAAATCCATTTGTCGAGTGGATTGCTAACCGCTAATTGATTACTGCTTACTACTAAATCCGGTTTGTCCAGATTGGCATACGTTACAAAAAACGCATACACATTCCACAGCGTAATCAGGCGGCGCTGCGATTCGTGAATCGGCTTGTAACCAAAGCGAATGTCCTTGGTGATGGTATTGCCGCAAAACGTCCAACGCATTGGGTCAGCGCCCACAGTAGTCACGGCTTCATCGTAGGGCACACCATTCTTTTTGGTTTTGGAGATGCGCTCGCCATCCTGGTCGAGCATGGTTTCATAAACCATCGCCCTTTTATACGGCGCGCGATCTTCAAGGGCAACACTCATAAAGAGCATCGAAAAGAACCACAGGCGCACCTGCTCGCGCATTTCGCTGATGAAATTCGCCGGCTGCCACGCTTCTTTACCGGCAATCTTCAACTCCGGCATCCGAATATCATCGGCTCCGTTGTAGCCCACCGTCGCAAAAGGCACGATGCCGGCATCCAGCCAGGCATCTCCGACTTCAGGAATGCGCCGCATGGTTTTGGTGCGGTCGTGATTCCAGATTTCGATTTCATCAATCCAGGGGCGATGCAGTTCCGGCAAATCCGCGCATTTTTCCGGTTCGACGGCGCGCTCTTTGAGTTCGGCGCGGCTGGCAATCACGTCCCAGTTGCCTTCGTCGTCCATGTAAATCGGCAGGGGCAAACCCCAGAAGCGCTTGCGCGAAATGCACCAGTCGCCCATGTTGACCAGCCAGTCGTCCATGCGCTTGCCGGCGTATTCGGGAATCCACTCCACCTGTCTTGCCGCGTTGCGCAAGCGTTCGCGCGCCGGGTTTTGCCCGGCATCGGCCCTAATAAACCATTCTTTAACTGAATAAAAAATCAGTTCCGTGCTGCAACGCCAGCAGTGTGGATAAGAATGCTTGTAACGCTGAATGCGATAAAGCCGGTCACGCTCGCGCAGCTTTTCAAAGATGACTTCAATGTCGTCCAAAGCGTGCAGTTCAGCGAGTGGCCCGGCACCCGGCAAAAAGTGCGCGCTCTGGTCGGTCGGCACAATATGCCCCAGGTTTTCGCGCTTGCCCAGTTCGTAGTCTTCAGCGCCGCAACCCGGCGCGATATGCACAATGCCGGTGCCTTCGGTTTCGCCCACATCTTCCCATGCCACCACGCGCCGCCCGACGCTATTAGTCAGTTCCTGTTGAAACGGGATGTCATCGAATGGGCCGGAATAAGAAAGCCCAACCAACTCGCTGCCGGGAAACTCTTCGAGAATTTCATAACCCGGTTTCAACGCGCTTGCCGCTGCGCCTTTGGACAAAATCACGGTTTCATCGCCAGTTTTGGCGCGCACATAGGTTAATTCAGGATGCAAAGCTAAGGCAACGTTGGCCGTCAAAGTCCACGGCGTGGTTGTCCACACGAGGAATTTGTCTCCGGGCTGAACTTTGGAGGCTGGAGGCTGGAGGCCGGAGGCCGTAGATTCCTCAACTACTTCCGGGCCAGATACCTTGAGTTGCCCCTTAACCTCAGACAATGAAACAGTTTCGGTTATCGAGTTATTGTGTTCACTGACTGCTGACTGCTGACTGCTGACTGCTGACTGCAAAGCCGGCAACTGAATGTAAACGCTCTGATGCGTGATGTCTTTGTAAGAATCGGCGCTTTCGTGCTGGCTAAGGCTGGTTTCGCAGCGCGGGCACCAGGGCATGACGCGATAATCCTGCGCCAGCCAGTTTTCCTCGTGGCACTTTTTCAAAAACAGCCAGATATGCTCGATATTGGAATCGTCGAAAGTGAAATACGAGCGCGGCCAATCCATCCACATGCCGAGGCGCTTCGATTGGTCTTCGATGACACCGGCAAACTTTTCGACGCGTTCACGACAGGCGCGCGAAAAATTGGCTAAGCCGAAGCGTTCAATATCCGGCTTGCCCTTAAAGCCCAGCGCCTTTTCGACTTCGACTTCGACCCACAAGCCCTGACAATCAAAGCCGTTCTGCCAGCGCAAACGGCGCCCGCGCATGGCATGATAGCGGTCGAAAATATCTTTATAAGTGCGGCCCCAGGCGTGATGCACGCCCATCGGGTTGTTGGCGGTAATCGGCCCGTCCTGAAAATCCCAGCGCTCGCCGTTAGCGGTTTGCTCGCGCAGACGGTTAAAAACTTGAAACTCATCCCAGAAAGACAGAATTTCCTGCTCTAATTTCGGATAATCGGGCACGCCCTCAAATGGTTCAAACATGATTCACAAAACTTTCGGTTGTCCGCAGGGAATTTTAGCAAAAGCCCGCTTTCTACCGTTTTCTTGAAAATTAGCTGAATTTTCTTCTCAAAATACTTAAAAATTACCTATTTTGTAACGCTGCTGTTACGCAGCCCTTTGTTATAGTATGGGTGTTTCCTATTTTGTAGTCGTGGTTTTGTAGTCGTGGTTTTGTAGTCGTTCTATTCCCATCTTTTCTTTATTCTTTGTCGTCTTTAATTTAGTGCTTGGGTCTTCGTGTTTCCGCCGCCCTTTATATTAGCGGCGAATTTAACTATTCCGCGCCAGCGGAAAAGGAGCAGATATGAAAAAATTAGTCGTAAAAACAAGAGCGACCTTAGTGGCCGCCGGGGTCTTTTCGTTTACAATGATAGCGCCTTCGGTTCAGGCAGGACAATGGGTGTTGCAGCATTACATCGCTGACGGTAGCCGTTCTATCAGCGAACCCGATGCCGCGACACCCAATCCCAACCCCTGGCCTTCTCCGGTGCTGGCAGCCAATGCCCCTGATGGTTATTCGGTCAGTGCCAATCGTTCCAAATCAGGTC
>DASWNL010000375.1:0-5523 GCA_036399215.1 Abditibacteriaceae bacterium | reverse complement strand
GTTCTATAAAGCGCGCCTGACGACGTTTAATAGTGTCGTTGAAACCACCAAGCCCGCCCATAATGTTATTCTCCAACACCATTTTTTCAGGACTATTTCGTGGCATCCATTCCAAACATTGATACACATTTTGAATCACGGCGCGCCCGCCCATACCCATTACTTCACAGCGTTCGATGGGATGATTCCAGGATGCATCGGTGCTGCCCGTTAAATGCCCAACGGCGCCCGATTGGAATTGCACATTCATTTGAAACGTGCTCCACATAGTTTGCCGCCCCGGCGCTTTGAGCATAAAGGCATGAACCCGCTCTATCGGCCCGCCAAAGTAGCGCATTACGTCTATGGAATGCGGATGCAAGGCCCGCAAATGATGCCAGGGCGATGGCTCATTGGGATTATTCACCCACAATGCCATATTAATAAATAAAACCTCACCCAGAGCGCCCTCATTCTGCAACTGCTTTAACTTATCGGCAGCCGGCGTGAAGCGATGATTCAGGTCAACACCAAGCGGCACACCTTGTTCGCGCGATTTTGCTACCATTTGCCGCGCTTGCTCAATATCATTGGAAATCGGCTTTTCGCATAACACGGCTTTGCCGGCTTCCAAACACTGCATTACCGGCTCGAAGTGATGGCTACCATTTTCAAAACCCGCCGTAACCACATCAACTGCGTCAAGTTCTTCGGTGGCCAACATTTGCGCGACATCGCTATAAGCTCGCACCCCAAACTGAGCCGCCAATTCGCGCGCCTTTTCCGGCATCATGTCGCAAACGGCGACAAGTTGCGCCTGTGGATGTTCCTGCAAAAAGCGCGCGTGGATTCTGCCTTGATTTCCGGCACCGATAAGAGCAAATTTGAGCATTGGTGGTGAGGTGGTGAGGTGGTGAGGTGGTGAAATAGTTTTGTCCACTACCTCACAACCCCACTACCCCACCGTTATGCGATTTCCTGTAAGCAGCGATGCAAGTAGCCACGCGCTTCGGCAGCAATGCCCATCGCCCGTGAAACTGGATAATCTTTAGCGCCGATCACTTCGAGATTAAGCGGGCCGTTATAACCAGTATTTTTCAAAGATTTAAGAATACCAGGCAAATCGAGAGCGCCGCGTCCGGGAATCTGCTGTTCGGGTGTGCCGGGCGGGCCGGGAACGCGCACAGGGCAATCTCGAAAATGACAGGTCACGATGCGCTGGCCCCACAACGGTGCTACTTGCGCCGGGTCTTCATCGGCGCGGGCCAAGTGGCTGGGGTCAAAGTTTAAGCCAAGCGCGCCTTCGGTTACTTCGTCCATCAAGCGCATTCCCGTCGCGGCATTATAAATAGCCTGTCCAACGTGTGGTTTAACCGCTAAAGTCACACCGGCATCGCCAGCCATCTGTGCGACTTGCCGCACAAATTCGATAGACGATTTAGTTGAGTCTTCATCGTCGGTCTTGCCGCCGCTGCCGATATTTACAATCGGCACACCGATTTGCGTCGCAAGATCAAACAGGCCGCGCAAGCGTTCGACATCGGTAGTTGCCGCTTCCATCGCCGTTGCCATCAAATTGTTTGAGGCTAATAAATCTTTAATCTTTTGCGGGTCATCACCGATTTCAACGTGCGGCGCCATACCGGCAATCGCCGCCAGTTCAACGAATTCATAACCGGCCCACGCCACATGTTGTAACGCCGTTTCAAAATCGGTTCCGGCAAACACGACAGTGTTCATCCCCAGTTTCATTTTGAATTATCCTTTCGCCTAATAGCCCGGCGATTGAAATCGCGGCTGAGGGCACTTCGTGCCAAGTGTCGGCCTTCGCCGACACAGTTTCGTCCGCGCAGGCGGACAATCGGCCAATGCGACCCACAAGTGGGTGCCCCGGAGCCGCGATTTCAATCGCCGGGGTCTAAAAATAAACCCTCTTGCCATCGCGAGCGCTTTGATAAGCCGCGAGGCACATTTCAACACTAACTTTGCCCTCTTGCGCCGAAACTCCGGGAGGCGCACCCTTTTTCAGGTTGTCAAGCCACGGGCGCGGCACCGCTTTCAAGCGTTCGTAATGTGTGCTCGGCACCTGAAAATCAAAGGCTTCCCAATGGCCGGTGCTTTTGCGCCACAAGCGCAATGGCGGCGTGCCAGGTGGCGCGTGAGGCGTTGAAACGCCATCGTCCCAGTTTTGAATAATCACGCCTTCGTCGCCGTAAATCTCGCAGGTGTTTTCGCCGGCTAATGTCACCGATGAGTTAAACAGCACGCCCATCGCGCCCTGGGCGACATTTTCGCCTTGCGGCCAACGATAAAGCGCAAGACCGGTGTCATCGGGCGCCACATTTGTCAGCACGTTGTCTATTTCGGCCATTACGCTGTGCGGGCGGCCTAAAATCCAATACATGAAATCCGCCGCGTGAACCGCATCATCGAAAAACATTCCGACGTTTTGAATTGGATCAATATGCCACGCGGAGGGCGACTGTGGCAGGCCGGGATTGAACAAAAAGTTGATGCAATGGCGCCGCCGCATGGCACCAACGTGACCAAGAGCACCGGATGCAACCCACTCTTTAATTTTCTGATTCAATGGATCGCAGCGCATTTGAAAAGCCATCTCAAAATGCACGCCGCTCTTTTCAACGGCTGCTACAATACGGTCACAATCTTCAAGGGTGGTTGCCAGAGGCTTCTGACAAAGGATATTTTTCCCCGCCGCACAGGCCGCTTCGATTAAATCAGCGTGCTGATTGGTCGGGCTGGTGACGATAACGGCATGAATATCATCACGCGCCAACAACTCGTCTAAATTAGCTTGCCAGTCGAGACTGTATTTTTCGCAAGCAGCCTGCCCGCGCTCTGCGTTATCGTCCCAGGCCGCAAGGACTTTAGCATCCTCAAAGGGCGCAATGGCATCGCAGTAAGCGTTAGCATGGCCGTGCGCAAAAGACAAAACAGCGATATTAATTGGTTGCATATCAAAATATATTAGTTGAATAGAGCGGGCAATCTTGCTACATTTTCCGCGAATGGCGCGTTTATGAAAAGGTTTTAATTTTGGCGCCTTTAAATTATGGAATTTGATTTATCTCGTGAATGGCTCGAAACCAACGGCATTGGTGGCTATGCCTGTTCAACTGTTATTGGCTGCAATACACGCCGTTATCATGCTTTGCTGTGCGCCGCGACAGCGCCGCCTCTGGGGCGCATGGTTTTAGTGAATAAAGCGGATGAAACGCTCTCTATTGGAGAGCGCCATATTGAACTCGGCTGCAACCAATTTCCCGGCGCCGTTCATCCCAACGGCTACCATTATCTCGAATCATTTGAAGTAACCCCTGTGCCCCGTTGGGTTTATCGCGTGCCTGGTTTCGATGGCGCCCCGGATGTGGTTCTTGAAAAAACGCTGTGGATGCCCTACGGCGAGAATACAACTTGCGTGAGCTACGTTTTGCTTGAAGGCCCGGAAATTACACTCTCGGTTCGGCCCTTCGTAACGGGTCGCGATTATCATCACTCGCACAGTTTTAATCAACAATTTAATACCGATTTGCAGCGCTCGACTGATCAAGGGTCATGGTTCAAATCGCAAGTTCAGATGCGCCCTTACAACGAAGGGCCGCCGATTACTTTCTCCTCTGACGGCGAATTTTTTGAGGCGGGCGCCTGGTATTACTCTTTTGAATATGCAAGAGAAATGGAGCGCGGCCTTGATTGTCACGAAGACGCCTGGTGCCCCGGCGCGTTTGTCTGGAAGTTGACGGCCAATCAGGAAGCGCATTTGGTAGTTTCGACTGAGCCGGGCGATTTTTCCCAGCACAATCTTATCAGTGGTGATACGGCAGACCGGCGCCGCACATTGGGTGCAGTGTTTAATGATTTGCCTGTTGAACGCCGTGAAACCGCTCAGCGATTGGCCGTTGCTGCTGATCAGTTCATCGTGCGACGGCAGGACAACTTGCATACCGTTTTAGCCGGTTATCCCTGGTTTTCCGATTGGGGACGCGATACCATGATCGCCTTGCCCGGCTTGTGCTTAACCACTAACCGGCTTTATGAGGCAGCTTCGATTTTGTTATCGTTTGCCAAAGCCGCGAGTGAAGGCATGATTCCCAACCGTTTCCCCGATCACGGCGAAACGCCTGATTACAATACCGTAGATGCCACTCTGTGGTTTTTTCATGCAACCGCGCAATATCTCGAACGCAGCGGTGATTGGCAAACTGTGGGCGAACAGATTTATCCGGTTTTGCGAGAGTGCATCGAATGGCACATCAAAGGCACGCGCTACGGTATTCAAGCCGATGAAAGCGATGGTTTGCTCAGTAGCGGCGGGGGCGGCACGCAATTAACCTGGATGGATGCCAAAGTTGGCGATTGGGTCGTCACACCACGTGAAGGCAAAGCCGTGGAGATTCAAGCTTTGTGGTTCAACGCTTTGAAAAGCATGATGGATATGGCCGAGCGTGCCGGCGACAAGAGAATGAAAAACCTGTGCGGCACATGGAGCCGCAAAGTGAAACAGAATTTCACGGAGAAGTTTTGGAATGCCGAAGAAAACTGTCTTTACGATTATGTCAACGGCACTTATCAGGACGGCGCGATTCGACCCAACCAGATTTTTGCGGTGTCGTTGCCGCATCGCCTGCTAACCGCCGACTTAGAAAAGCGCGTCGTTGCTTGCGTGCAGCGCGAACTCTTAACGCCACACGGCTTGCGCTCGCTTTCGCCGCGAGATTCGCGCTATTGTGGCATTTACATCGGCGACCAGTGGCAGCGCGATGGCTCTTATCATCAAGGCACCGTCTGGGGCTGGCTGATGGGGCCGTTTTTATCGGCTTACTTAAAAGTCAATCGTTTTAGCCCGGCTTCCAAAAAGCAAGCCGCCTTGTGGTTGCAGCCATTGATTGAACATTTGGACGAAGCCTGCATTGGCAGCATCAGCGAAATCTTCGATGGCGATGCACCTTACACGCCGCGTGGCTGCTTTGCTCAAGCCTGGAGCGTTTCTGAAACCCTGCGCGTTTTAGTGGAAGAATTGTAACCCCCAACCCCCTTGCGGGTGCCCTCCGGGCAGGAGGGGCTAAAATTTTACGCTTTTGGCAAGGCGAAAATTATCCTTAGCCCAACCAAGTAATACTTTAGCCCCCTTACCAAGGGGGTTGGGGTTCTGCAACTGTAGCCTATAGATTTCGTCCCCGATGCAAACAATCTACGGCAGATTGGAGCCATTTCGCCGCAGACTGGAGCCATTTCGCCCTCAATCGGCCCTAATCCATCGCTGCCTAAGTCTCATCTGCCCCGTTTTCGCTCTCCGCTACGTCGCTTTGCGCCTCATCTAATAACTCTGCCTCAATCCGCGCTAATATGAGGTGCGCCCTTTCCAACTCCGCTTTGTCCTGCGTCGTTTCCAAGACGCTGACGGATTGGCGCCCATAAAGCAACGCCCTCGCAAAGTTGCCCTGCCTTTCCCATAATTCCGCTAAATTGTTTAGCGTTACTCCCTCGTCTTGGCAGTTACCCAACTCGCGACATATTTTCAAG
>DASWNL010000374.1:0-7937 GCA_036399215.1 Abditibacteriaceae bacterium | reverse complement strand
CGCAGTCGTATTTCACCTTGGATCGCGTGAATCCGTCAATTACAGTTACCACGCCCGCCAATGGCGCCACTCTGACCGGTTTTTCAGCCATTGGCGGCACGGTTGCTGATAGTGGCAGCGGCATCCTTCGCGTAGATGTAGTCTTGAAGCGATTGAGCGATGGTTTTCGTTGGAGCTACACCCAATGGGTCAACAAAGAAACCGGCAACCAGGCAACTGTGAGCGGCTCAAACTGGAGCTTAAGCACCAACTTGCCGGGCGGCACTAATTTATCGAATGGTGCTTACGAAGTCAAAGGTGTGGCCTTTGATAAAGCCAATAACGTGGCGGTAAATATCATTCAAGTGACGATCAATAAAGGCGCAGCATTAGTTGCTACTTTAGATAAGTCATCCAATGTGCAGATTTCCACCGTAATTCCTGATGGCCGCGATTCGACTATCGCATTGACTTTCACCGGGCCGTTAGACGCAGTAACGGCAGCGGACAAATCACGCTATGCTGTTTCTGTGAATGGCACTCTCATCGCGGCGGAAAGCGCACTCTACAACAGCAAAACCAACACGGTAACTCTGGTGATGACTGACAGCACTCTGCGCGAAGGCGACGAAGTCCAGGTCGCGTGGAATGGCCTATTGGATAGTCAGGGTAATGCCGTTGCATCAACAGCGCCGCCGGTTTACGTGGAAGACGAGTAATCGCACGGGAACGGATACTAAAGAGACAGGATGCCTAATAAACATCCTGTCTCTTTTTCATGAGTCAAGCTGAAATTAAAAACTCATTTTGGAAATCGCCCACGTTTTGTGCTGTGGCAACGGCTGTGTTGTTGTGGCTGCCGGTGCAAAAAATGGGATGGTTTCCCCTTGCGTGGATTGGCCTTGCGCCGCTTCTGTGGGCGGCGCGTGAGATGGACGCCAAAGCGCGCCTGCGTTACGGTTGGCGCGCCGGATTTGGCTTTTACGTTTTAACCAACTGGTGGATTTTACCGACGATTATCTATGGCAGCCCGATGATCGGCGCGCCTCCGGCGTTGGGGGCGCTTCTTGGTGTCATTGCCGTGTCTTTCATCGCAGGAGTGCATGGCTGGCAGTTCGCTATTGCTTTATGGCTGTGGGACACCAAAAAATGGGCAGGCCATCTCTGGCTTTTGCCGATTATAGTTGCACTATTCTGGGGATTCTTCGATTGGTTGCGTTGTATTCCGCCGCTTGCGCACATCTGGGGCGCTTTGGCTTTTACGCAGTGGAATAACCTCGGTCTTTTGCAAACCGCACCGCTTATCGGCCAGCATGGAATTACAATTTTGGTGGCGTGGTTTGGTGCCGGTATGGCGCTGTGGGCCATCACTCGACGAAAAGTGTATGTGGTGATGCCGATTATTGTCTTCGCAGGCTTGCCTTTAGCCTTTGGAAATTCTCCCGTCGCAACAGGTGCCACTGCACTCGATAACTATTTTCCTGCTGTTTTGGTTTCGACCAATGTGCCGAGTCTCACCAAAACGGGCAGGCAAGCAGGCGAATCGAATTTCGAGCAGGCTTTGCGCTTGACGCGAACTGATGAATTGGAAAAGCCTTTTTTAATTGTCTGGCCGGAAACGACATTTGAAATCTGGCAGGTGGGAAACCTCATTCGTCCCAACAGCGCGCAGATTACCGAATGGAACAAGCTGCAGGCAATTTTAAAAGGTTCGCAGGCTAAAGTGTTAAGTGGCATTGCCGTCCACCAATTGGATAGTCTGGATGAAAAACTATCCAATTCTGCCGTTTTGCTGGGACAAAATGGAAAAATGCAGTCGGCAGCCAAAATTCGCACCGTTCCAATGGGAGAAAGGGCGCCCCTGGGCGAATATCTGCCCTTTTTGAGGCGTTTTGCCCCGAATCCTGAAGTAACTCCCGGCACTACACCAAAACCCTTAGATTTCAACGGTAAACCCATCGGCACTTTGGTTTGTTTTGAAAGTTGCTTTCCCGAACCGGCGCGCAGTTTGAGGCGGCAAGGCGCGCAAATCCTCTTCATCATCACTAATGACGAGTATTTTAAAGGCACCAATGCGCCCTGGGAGCACGCCACGATGGCGGTTTTGCGCGCGGCGGAAAACCAGATTCCCGTCGCGCAGGTGGCGAACGGCGGTTACACTTTGGTCATTAATAAGCGCGGGCGCATTTTATACCAATCCTTTGGCCCCGGCGCTGCATCATCTGCCATTCCACTTTATTAATTCATGGATACCATTTGGGCGCCGTGGCGCGTGGGTTACATTCTGGGTGAAACGCCTGCGCCGCCTGAAGGCGCCACGGGCTGTATTTTTTGCGATAAGCCGGGTGCTGGCGATGATGAAGCGCATCTTATCGTGGCACGAGCGCGCCACTGTTTTGTATTGCTCAATTTGTATCCCTATAACAATGGGCATTTAATGGTGGCACCATATCGGCACGCGGCACGTTTAGAAGAGTTGCCGGATGAGGAAATTGCCGAATTAATGCAGGTGGCGCGGCGCATCGAACCTGTTTTGCGCCAAACGATGAATCCAGATGGTTTCAACATTGGCATGAATGTAGGGCGTGTGGCTGGAGCCGGCATTGATGCGCATCTGCATTTGCATATTGTGCCCCGTTGGGGCGGCGATACCAACTTCATGCCGGTTTTGAGCGATACTAAGGTGATTCCGCAATCATTGTCTGCTGTGCGCGATATGCTTTGCGCCCCTGTTCAGGCTGCGTTAGATGAAATGCTACAAGGTGGCAACGAGCCGGTAGATGAAGCGGTCTAAAGTAAGACTTTCGTTGTTAGATTTAGAGGTTTTCATGATGAAACGAAAATTCATGATTGGCTGGCAGGCCGCGATTTTTTCGCTATGTGCCTGTCTGGTTTCAACGGCATGGGCGCAAGAGCCAAAAGTTACCTTTCCCGCCGAAGGGCAGGATGTGCGCGGCGAAATCATCGCTACGTGGGAAGGTATTCCCGAAGGCGGCTATGCTATGGTCTTTGTCAACGGCCAGTTGCGCACGGCTACAGCGGACACAACCCTTACGTTAAACACGTTGCCGCCCAACTTTCCCGGCGATGGCCCCGTAACGCTGACTGTGCGCGGCATCAACTCCGGCGGGCGTCGCACTGGCGAATTCAAGGTGACATTTAACATCGCCAACAACAAAGTGGATGTCGAAGCGGAAGAAGTGCGCCTTTTGTTGTGGAAGCCGGAAGACCGCCTGAGCGAAGTGCAGCGCTATCGCATCTTTGCCGAAAGCAACGCCACTATTGATGAAGGTGGCGGCGGTGGCGGGGGAAGCGCCGGTGGCTCTGGTGGCGGTAGCTCTGGTGGCGGCGGCGAGGGTGGCGGCTCGGAATGGATTCCCGCACCATTGGATTGGCAGTTAACCGCATTGCTGCGCCGTGTGGTGCGTGACGTAAACATGATTGATGGCTCGGCAAACATCCGCACTGTCGTAGATAATGCTTTCCAGCGCCAGCGCCAAAGCGAATCTGGTGGCGGCGGAGAATCTGGTGGCTCTGGTAGCTCTAGTGCCGGCACTTCCACTAAGAAGAAAAGTAAAGCACCATCTTTCCCCACGAAAGCACCGTGGCGTTACGATGAAGAGCTTCTTCCTTTGCATATACCAGTGTGGGAGCCGGCGCCTGAAACCGGCACCTACTTCGTCAAGATGGTTCATCAAACCGGCGAGGAGATCAATGCTACGCGCAAGCCAACGACCATAGCTATTGCCGACTTATTACCCACTTTCCCAAAAGGCCCGGTTAAGCCCGGTATTACCTGGACAACCACAATGACGTTTCTCAGCGATCTGTCACAACGCTTGCCGATCAATGTGGAATGGCGCATGTTGTTCACGACATTTGAAAATATCAAAACGCCGGCTCAACGTGAAATTCGTGCTGCCAAGTTGGAATCTCGCTTTCAAATGCCAAACAAGCAGGCTATGGATATTGCCCTGGCGCTGGCGGCGATGTCAGGAGCCGGCAGTGGCGGTGCTGGTGGCGGTGGCTCTGCTGGTGCCGAAGGTAGTTCATCTGGTGGAGGAGGCCGGCCCGGTGCCGCCGGACGAGGCGCTACTGGCGGAGGCGCTGCTGGCGCCAGTGGCGGTGCCGCAGCAGGTGCTGAAATCGATCCGGAAACTATTAAAAATGCTCGCACAAATGTATCGCGCGTGTTGTGGTTCGACATTGCAAAGCGCCGCGTAGTAAGCTGCCAGGATCGCCTGAACACGTATTTCGAAATCGAAAGCGGGAGTGGTGGCGAAGGCGGTTCCGGTGGTGGCTCCAGTGGTGGCTCCAGTGGTGGCTCCAGTGGCCGTTCCAGTGGAGGGAGAGGCTCTTCTATGAGTATGGGTAGCAGCGGCGGCGAAGGCGCTGAGGCTCCCGCTGAGCCGACCAGGGTGAATTATTCGCTGTTTGTTTCGACGCAGTTGGATGACACAATTCCCGAACCTTCCATTCTTTTCGACCGGCGTCGCATTATTCCCACGGCTCACGTTGATCCTTCACGCAATCCCGATGACATCACCAAGCCCAACAATCGTGACCGCACTTTGGTGCGTGATCCCTCGTTGGATAAAGCTTTGATTCCATCGAACTAAAACATAAGAAAGCAAAACGCCCTGCTGAAAATTTCAGCAGGGCGTTTTGCTTTCTTCAACAATAAACGCGTCCCTCGCGTTTTTCAATTTCGCTGTAGCGGGCTTGCAACGCCCCGGTTTGCAAGGCGCGATGCGTGCATAGCGCCGCTAAAACGGCGTCTAAGGCATCACCCTCATAATCATCAGTGGCCGCTTCGCGAAAAGCGGATGGCGCTTGAAAACTGCTGCGCTTTTGCATCTCATCCCAAATCAATGCGCGGTTTGCTTTTTGGGCCGCACTCTGGCCTTTGTAACTAAGATAGAGACTTTCTCTTTTAAGCAGCGAGGCCGGACAAACTTCAAGCAGGCACAAAGCACCTTTGCTCACGGCATCGAACGGCAAAGCAAGGGCGCCGCGTTGTAAAAGTGGCCAGATGACATCGCGCAGACCATGAAACGTTTGTCGGTAAAGGCGCTTATTCAGGGGAGAAAGCGGCGTCTTTGCCTGGATGTCGCAACGACGCCGCACATCGGAAAAGGCAGCACGAAACGCATCCGCATCGGCACATGAAACGACTTCCTTTTGCAGCCAGAGGCGCCAATTATCGCCAACACTTTCGGCGCTTAAGGCAAACGGAAAATCCATGCCGCAAAACGCGCCTTCAAAAGAAGCAATCCAGTTGACCAACGCAGGAAAAACCGTTGCACGATCCTCCCCCGACTCCGGTAAATCGGCGCCGCGCTTGAGTTCTTCAAAATGTAAAATATCGTTTTGCAGTGTCGCGCGGGACACCCAGATTTTACGTCCAGCTAAGGCCGCGCCGGAAAAATCAATGCCGAGAATGGTATGCATGGCATTTGATTTCAGCGTTGGCTCTCGTTTTTGACATTGGCACCCGGCGCGGGGCGAAATAACACTTCCGGCAAATTCGGATTAGCTTTCCACAGGGTTACTTCTTCAACAAAGTGCAAATCTTGCGGTAAATAAGGTTCGTCCTGATCGGAACGATGTTCAGCCCGGCGCAAAATTGGTTGCTCCGCATTGCGGGTGTCAAACCATAAAGTTGTTTCCTCAAGAATATGATTGTAGTAATCGGCCTGTAAGCGGAATTGAATGCCTTCTAACTTTTCTGTCCCGTGTGTTGAAGCAGGCATAGAATGCAAAGAATAGTAAATTAACGCGTTGGGAGGATATATCCGTAGGGCACGCCAGAGAGAAAGCAGGTTGTGGCCCTGCATCATTTGCCAGATTGCTTCCTGCGCCGGGCCTTGAGGAAGGGCGCGAGTAAACAGATTCAAATCCCTGATGTAATCTGCCGCTTTATAAGAAGATTGGCGGTAAATCACATCACCTTCATCTACAAAACCAGACTTGCCATCCACTATAATGCGGCGCGGCGAAGTGCGCTTTTCTGCATCGTAATCCAGACGGAAGAAAGCCGGACGGCGAAACCGCAGGTGCGAAGTATTATTGCGCTTCTCATCCCGTGCCTTATTAGTCTTGCTCAGGTCGGATTGTCGGAATTTTGCTTCAATGCTTTGCAACCCTTGGTAGTAGTGTATGGCACGCTCCAACAAATCTTTGGCAGCAGCTTCTTCAACATCCTCGTGAAAAGGAGGCGGAGGTGCAAAAGCATCGGCAGAAACTTCTATATTGGCCTGATGGTTGGTGATGCGCCATGTGGTAACAGAGCGGGCCATCCGAGGGCCACTGCGAACAATTTGTTGGCGGCGTAGCAAATGAGTTTTTACATCGAACCAAGTAGTAAATTCCAACACCTGTTCAATGGGCTTTTTATAGAGCACCCGAACCCGAAAACCTTCTAAATTTTCGCCATTAACCACGCGAGGTGTGAGGTATTCTCTGTCCGTGTTAGCATCTGCTTCCTCTGCTTTTTCTTCATCGTCGGAAAGAAGGGTAGACAAAACCCCTATGTTGTTAAATACAGATTTTTCATACTCTGTCCCTTCGCTGCGCTGATATTGATCGTTAGGGCTTACCAAAAATGTGTCTCGCCCGTTGGCGACAAAAACCGAAGAGGGTGTCTTTTTTTCGGCAATTAGGTTTTCATGGCGCCACAGGTTGGGACGTTTAAAGGTGATGATGGATTTTTCGAGATAATTCTCTTTGTGCTCGTCCGGTGAGTTAGTGATGACCTCCGCCTCAATGCGCAGCGTTTTAAAGGGTTTGTAGGCCGCTTCGCAGGCTTCCGAGAGTTGATCTATGCGTTGATTAGTGAGCGTTTGCGCGGCGGAAACCGAATTCTTTTTTGCTACAGGCGCCGCGCTGCAATTTGAAATGACCAAAGGCGTAAAAAGGCCAATGAGTAAAAGAAGCTGCGCTATTTGAGGGCACACGGAAAAGGTCATAAATTTCCAAAAGCAATTTTGAAATCAATTCTGCAAATCATTCTTTTGCGTCGCATCTGCTAAAACATCGTTCATTTTGCCGCGACGATAGCCTTCCAAGTCGAGCAGGACTTTGGTGTAGCCAATTTCACGCAGGGTTTGGGCGACGGTCTGATAGTTCTCGAAAACAAGGGGCATTTCCCCCGGTTCAATTTCTAAGCGCGCGGTTGGTTGCTCGTTTTCAACGTAGTGGCGCACGCGCAATTGTTGCAGCCCCAGAGAGCGTAAATAGGCTTCGGCGCGGCCAATGAGATGTAAGGCTTCACTTGTGACAGGCGTGCCGTAGGGAATGCGTGAACTAAGGCACGGCATAGCTGGTTTGTCCCAGGTGGGAAGGCCTAATTCGCGGCTTAAAGCGCGAATTTCATTTTTAGTAAGGCCCACTTCACGTAAAGGTGAACGGATATTGCGCTCACTTCCGGCTTGTGCGCCGGGCCGCCATTCTTGCATGTCGTCTATGTTGGTGCCGTCGCACACTGCGTCGTAACCTTCAAGCTTTGATAATTGATTTAAGACATCGAAGAGTTCGCTTTTGCAAAAGTAGCAACGATTGGTTGGATTGGCGGCATAATTGGGGTCTTCCATTTCGTGCGTTTCGACTTGTTGAAGGGGAAGACCGAATTGCGCGGCTAAGTGCAGAGCTTCATCGCGCTCTTCGGGCATCAGGGAAGGTGAAATGCCGATGATACCCTGCGCCCGCGCGCCAATTTCATCGTGCGCGATTTTCAGAAGATACGTTGAATCCACACCGCCCGAATAAGCGATAACCACGCGCTCAAAGCCGCGCAGAATTTCGCGCAAGGCGGCTTCTTTGGAGCGTGTGTCGTTACTGATTCGTGTAGGCAAAGACAAAGAAATAGTTTGCTGCATAAGAAAAGTATAGTCGCCCTGATGTCAAGATTTGTCAGTTGGCCCGCAAGTGGCGAACCAGAAGGAATGGTTTTTTGTCGA
>DASWNL010000373.1:0-6064 GCA_036399215.1 Abditibacteriaceae bacterium | reverse complement strand
GTTCTATTTTCTGGCCGCTATCCATTATTCTTTTCACAACCATTTTACGACAATACTGCCTCCCGCCGTCTGCCTCCTGCCTGCTAATTCACCACCATCGGCATCATTTCCGCCGAGCCAAAGACGCCGCACACGCCGCGTTCTTGAAGCCAAAAAGCGCGCTTCAAATAACCAAGAGCCGGGCCGCAAACATTGGCCGCCATAGTCGTCTCATCGCCCAGGATAAAGCGATGCTGGCTGCGCTTGCCCTCGAAAGTAATGCCTGTCAACGTCATCACCGTCGGATTCGGCTTTTGGGATGAGCGTGTGTCCATCACGCCGCCG
This sequence comes from Abditibacteriaceae bacterium, assembly GCA_036399215.1. Lineage (GTDB taxonomy): Bacteria > Armatimonadota > Abditibacteriia > Abditibacteriales > Abditibacteriaceae > DASWNL01. The sequence continues at coordinate 5,740 of DASWNL010000373.1, read as the reverse complement.
ACCGTAACTTGCTTGCGTGAGCAAACACCGGCGCGTTCCAGCATGATGTCATCGGCGTGTTCCATTTCGCGCAAAGTCAGTTTGCCGTCCGACAAATTCAATAATGCTTCGACTTCTTCATCGGTGAGGGCTTTGGCTTTTTCCACATTCCAACCCGGCAAATGTGCGATGTCTTCGCGGATGGTGGCTTTATACTCTTCCCAGCACGGAATGCCAACGCCCCACCAGATGTCCACGCCTTCGACTTCAACAAACGATTGTGCGGCCAAATTCGCGGCTGCCGTCAAAAGCCCTGGCGTCGCGCCGCAACCGGTGAGGTAAACACAGCCCGCTTCTTTTACAGCGCCATCCAATTCAAACATCATTTCCATGGCGCGCGTGCGCTTTAAAGCGTCCACAAAGCAGCCTTTGAAACCGCCTTCGATAAAGCGCCGTGTCACGCCGGGAATGAAATCGTTGGGCAAATTCGGCAGCGCCAAAAACACGCCGTCGAATTGGTCGCCCAGTTTGATGATTTCGCCGATGGAATCATGAGTAGCAATGCCGTTTTCTAAGTTGGCCACGCTGCCACCGGCTTTAACACGCAGAATTTCCCCGGCGCTAATGCCATTGGCGTCGAAAACATAGCCGCCGGCATCCGCCACGGCGACCAAAGTCATGTCATTTTTCTGTTCAATGATTTGCGCAGCGGCTTTACCCAGCCCACCAGCGCCTAAAATTGCGATTTTCATGGAAGATTGCACTTTTGCCTCGCAAAAAGAATATCCCAAAGAATATAATCTAATTTGCGCCTTAGCGCGACTTCAAACTCTTCGATTGTTCTAACCAAAGCCATGAAATTAACATCATTTGTCGCTGGAATCGCTTTGTTTCTTACGACTCCCGCCTTCGCACAAGATGGCCAAAACAACCAACCACCAAAGGGCTTTGTCGCCCTCTTCAACGGCACCGATTTAACGGGCTGGCGCGGCGGCGACACCAAAGATCATCGCTGGCTGATGAACCTGCCCGAAGCCGAGCGCACGGCGCAGTTGCAAAAGTGGAACGACAGCCTCAAAGCGCATTGGAAAGTGGAAAATGGCGAACTGCTCAACGATGGGCAGGGCGCTTATGCCACAACCGAAAAAGAATACGGCGACTTTGAAATGCACGTGGACTTTAATACCGCGCCGGGCGGCGATTCGGGCATTTATTTAAAAGGTGTGCCGCAGGTGCAAATCTGGGATGCCTTAGCTGCCGACCCCAAAGATGCGCGCGGCATCGCCAAAGGCAGTGGCGGCTTGTGGAACAATTCGCCGGGTGCTCCCGGTAAAGACCCTCTGGTTTTGGCCGATAAAAAACCGGGCCAGTGGAATCATCTGCGCATTCTGATGATCGGTGCGCGCGTTTCGGTTTGGCTGAACGACAAACTGACAGTTGACCACGCTACTCTGGAGAACTACTACGACCGCAAAACGCCGATTCCCGCGCGCGGCCCGATTGGCCTGCAAACGCATGGCGCGCCGATTCGCTGGCGCAATATCTTCGTGCGTGAACTCGCCTCCGATGAAGCCAACCAGATTTTAGCCGCGCATGGCACAGGTGGTTTTGCGCCGATTTTCAACGGCAAAGATTTAACCGGCTGGGCCGGGCCGATTGATAACTACGAAGTTGTAGATGGCACCTTGGTCTGCAAGCCGGGCAAAGGCGGCACGATTTACTGGAACAATGAGCTAAGCGATTTCGTAGCGCGCCTGGAATTCAAAGTGCCGCCGGGCGGCAATAATGGCCTGGCTATTCGCTACTCCGGTGAAGGCGACGTCGCTTATGGCGGCATGACCGAGTTGCAAGTGCTGGATGACAACTACGACAAAGTCAAAGGCAAAATTGACCCTCGCCAGGCACACGGTTCAGCCTATGGCATGGCCGCTGCCCAGCGCGGTTATCACAGGCCAAACGACCAGTGGAATTTTCAGGAAGTGACGGTCAAAGGTTCAACCATCAAAGTGGAACTAAACGGCAACATCATTCTGGATACAGACATTTCCAAGATTGACCCGGCCACGTTCATGGATAACCGCCCACACCCCGGCAAAGACCGCACCAGTGGCTTTTTCGGTTTCGCCGGCCACAACGATCCAGTTGCTTTTCGCAACGTGCAAATCAAGAAGTTTTAAGATTTAAGACAGCGAAGTGGGGTCAGGTCTTTAAAGACTTGACCCCATTTCATTTGCTATTTACTCGGCCTATTCAAAACATGACAAACTTTGGCCGATTTCGTGTTTCAAAGCTTTTATGCCGAAAATCTCTTCTCTTTTGCTGACAACAGTTGTTTTATCGCTTCCTGTTCTGGCCCAAACATCGGGCGGGGGTGGACGCATTACTCCGTCCACATCTTCGACTCCGAGTGCCTCTGCCGGGGGGTTGGCGAAGTATGAGCCAAGTGGCGACCGCGTTTATCATGGCGCCAGTTTGAATAATACCGGTAGCGTGGCCGACATGAAAAACAATGCCGCGCGCTTTCAACAAATCGCCGGCAAAAAGCTGGCGGTTGTAACCTGGTTCACGTCAGCCTTTGAAAACGGGGAACTTACCTCATGGCGCAATCAATACGCGCCGCAATTGAATGCCGTCAAGCAAATTGGCGCCATTTCGTTGATTAAGTTTCAGGTTCATGACGACAACTTCCAGGGCAATCGCGCCATTGCGCCGCTAAAGCATATTGCTGTAGGTGCTTATGATGCTTATTTTGCAGAGATGGCCGACACGCTGCGCGATTATGGCGGGCCGGTCTTTTTATCCATCAATCATGAGATGAACGGCACCTGGTTTCCCTTTAGCGAAGCCTATCCCGGCAGCGGCGTTACAGCAGCCGATTTTGTTGCTTCGTGGCGACGCATTGTGGATATTTTGCGGCGTAAAGGCGCTCATAATGTGGCTTTCGTGTGGTCGCCCAATGTGCCGGATGTGCCCTCTGTTGATCAGGGCGGCGTTGGCTTTCAAAAATACTATCCCGGCGATGCTTATGTAGATTGGATTGGCGTCTCGTTCTATTCGGGCAACCCCGTTGAAAACTTGAGTGTGATTTACAATACCTACGCTGCAAAGAAGCCGTTTTTCATTACGGAATGGGCTACTTCACCGGAGAAAAACCAGTATTATCCTAACTTTCCCGGCGAGGGCGTCTGGGTGCAAAGCGTAATGCAAGCCTTGCAGCAGAAGTATCCGCGTGTCAAAGCGATTTCGTGGTTTCAATGGCTAAAAGCCGATGGCAATCACCTGCTTGAACGAGTGCCGCCCCAGCGTGTAGCTTACAACCAGGCCATCCAAAATCCGCGCTACTTAGATGACCCCGGCGCCGTTGTATCCGTGCCTGCCCCCGGCGGTGCGCCGCCTCTGCACGTCACGCCACGCGAAATCATCTTGCCCGAAGTTGTGCCACGCGAAGAAATCAAAACCGAAACGATTAGGCCCGAAGTCCCACCACAAGCTCCTGCGCAAGCTCCTGCAACAGCTCCGGCCCGCGCGCCAATAAAAATTCAACTCTTGCCACGAAAATAGATTGGACGGCCACAAAACACACAACAGACGCGAAAGGCAAATAGCTTTTCGCGTCTGTTGTGTGTTTTGTGGCTATTGTCATAGCGCCGAGTGGCGTAAATACTCTCGCCATGCTTCGGTTCTTACTTTTTGCGATTCTCTTTTTTCATGGCGCAAGCGCTTTAGCGCAAGGAGGGCCATCGCCTGAAACCGTCAAAGGTAACGCGCCGCCGTTAGAACGGGATTTATCAAGATTTAAACTGCCACCTCAAACTAAATCATTGCTGGCAAAAGGATTGGATTTACTCGATAAAACCGAATACTATCAAGCGATTGCACTTTTTGAAAAAGCGCATCAGCAATCTCCTCAATCACCAGTTCCTGCTTTCCTGATGGGTCTTGCCTACGGTCAACTGAGGCAACCCACAAATGCCGCTGTGCAATTCAATCGCGCCCTTAAATTACAGCCTGATTTTGAGGAGGCCGTTTTCGCACGAGGGTTAGTGCGCCTGGAAAATAACAAGCCGAGCCGGGCAATGGAAGATTTTGAAGAAGTATTGAAAATCAATCCGCAGCACGCCGGTGCAGCCTATTACCGGGGCTTTGATCATTATGAACACGGACGCTATCAAGAAGCGTTGACCGATTTTAATGCTTCGCTAAAATCTGCGCCGGAAAATTCTACAACTCTCTGTTGGCGAGGCTTCGCTTTGCGAAAATTGGGAAAGCCCAGAGAAGCGATAACCGATTTCGATGCGTCGCTCAAACTGGATGCCCTGGAACCACAAACCTGGGTCGGACGCGGCCTGGCAAAACGTGAATGTGGCGATGAAGAAGGCGCGCAAAAAGATTTTCAGCGCGCTATCGAGATTGATCCGAACTACGCTAATCTGGGAGTTATAAGTCCCACCGCACAAGGCTTACGTGGCTTCTTAATTTATGGCCTGTTTGCACTTGTCTTTTTCTTTGGAGTCGCCGCCTTTTATCTATTGAAGCCAATCTTGAAAAAGTAATGTTACTTTTCGCGGCTAGGGCTTTTTGCCGTTAATCAACTCACTTAACACTTGCAGTAGTTCATCAACTTCCTCTTGCGTATTTTGTGGGCTAAGGGAAATGCGCAGCGAGGCTTTGGCTTCTTCGCGGCCCAGGCCCATTGCTCCTAAAACATGCGAAGGTTCGAGCGCGCCCGAAGCGCAGGCGGAGCCGGTGCCGATGGCAATGCCGCGCAAGTCTAAATTTAACGCCAGGCTTTCTGCGCGAATGCCGGATAAAGACACGTTGGTAATATGCGGCGCGCGTTGTGCGCCTGCACCGCTAATGCGGGCCTGGGGCAAAAGGAGCAGGCCGTTTTCTAATCGCTCGTGCAGTTGAGATAAATGGGCTGTGTTGCTTTCTAAATTTTCCCTTGCGATTTGTGCTGCTGCACCAAAGCCCGCAATGGCTGCGACATTTTCGGTTCCGGCACGCCGTCCGCGTTCTTGTCCGCCGCCGCGCAATAAGGCTTTGGACTTTTGCCCGCGCCGAATCCATAAAGCCCCGGCACCTTTGGGGCCGCCGATTTTATGAGCCGATAGCGTTAGCAAATCAGCGCCGGAAGTCGTCACATCCAGCGGCATTTTGCCTGCCATTTGAACGGCATCGCAGTGCAAGGCGATGTTGTTGGCTCTGGCAATTACCGCAATTTCTTCGATTGGTTGGCAAACCCCGGTTTCGTTGTTGACGGCCATGACCGAAATTAAAACCGTTTCGGGCCGAATCAAATTTTCGATGCTTTGTGGTTGGCAAACGCCATTGTCATCTACCGGCGCGTGTTCGACTTCAAAGCCCAACTCACGCAATGTGTCGCCGGTTTCAAGAACGGCGTGGTGTTCAATGGCCGATAAAATGACATGGCGTTTCGGCGTGTTCCAGTGGGCAAGAGCCACACCGAGCAAAGCCCAGTTATCGCTTTCGGTTCCACCCGATGTAAAAGCGATTTCATCAGGGTAAGCGCCAATAAGGCAGGCCACTTGTGCCCGCGCGCGATCAACCGCCATGCGCGCGTTGCGGCCTAAAGCATAAGGGCTGCTGGCGTTACCCCATTCGTTTTCTAAGTGCGGCTGCATGGCAAGGCGCGCCGCTTCAAGAAGAGGAGTTGTTGCTGCGTTGTCGAAATAAAGGCGGGTATGGTTTTGCATTTCAAATACGATAGATGAAGTATTTAAACCACCCCTCACCCCGG
>DASWNL010000372.1:0-1628 GCA_036399215.1 Abditibacteriaceae bacterium | reverse complement strand
CGCCGGCTACTGGATGGCTTGGATTTCGCTGTTTTTGTTTAGCGGCTTTGTGCTCTATGACACTTCGCAAATCATTCATCGTTACGATGCGAAAAGCTACTGCGCTGCTGCGCTCTCGCTCTTTCTTGACTTCTTCAACATCTTTATGGCGATCTTGCGCATTTTAGCCGGAAGCCGCAGCGATTAAAAGTTGTCCTTAAAACAAAAGCCTGTTGCCCATGCAACAGGCTTTTGTTTTTATAACCTCAAGACGCCATAGACTTTCCGTCGAGTGCCGTTTGTGATAGAAATTGTGCAACAGTTCGCTGCACTTTACCTCCTTTGAAAGATTGCTTTTTAATGCGCACACCTTTAATTGCTGGAAACTGGAAACTGAACAAGACCATTGCTGAAGCAACGGCTTTTGTGAATGAATTAAAGCCTTTGATTGCCGAAACCCAAAATGTAGATGTCTTGCTTTGCCCGGTTTTTACAGCACTGGCTTCCACTGCGCAAGCGGCGCAGGGCAGTGCTATCGCTCTGGGCGCGCAGGATATTTACTGGAAAGCTTCGGGTGCTTATACCGGCGAAGTGTCAGCGCCTTTTTTAAAAGAGGCGGGCGCTACTTATGTCATCGTTGGCCATAGCGAGCGGCGTGGGCGTTTTGGCGTGCCCGAACCTGAACTCGAAGGCGAGGCGGGCCGTGTTTTTGGCGACAACGATACAACAGTCAATAAGAAAACTCTTGCCGCGCTGGAAAACGGTCTGACACCGATTATCTGTGTCGGCGAAACATTGATCGAGCGGCAAAACGGCCACACAGATCGGGTTGTGCAACATCAGACGGTTAACGCCTTGCAAAATGTAGATGATAACGCCGATGTTGTTTTCGCGTATGAGCCGGTGTGGGCGATTGGCACGGGCGAAACCTGCGAAGCCGAAGAAGCCAATCGTGTGTGCGGCGTAATTCGCGCCACAGTAGGCGAAGTTTTTGGCGCCGCCGCCGCGCAAAAAGTGCGCGTGCAATATGGCGGTAGTGTCAAGCCTGACAACGCGCAGGATTTGTTGGGCCGTGAACACATTGATGGCGCTTTAGTTGGTGGCGCCAGCCTTAAGGCCGATTCGCTTGCAGCCATTATTAAAGCGGCACAAAGTTAAATTTCCCGATGGGTAGAAGAAGAAGTTCTGTTAAACTGCGCCGCATCCGAGCCTAATCGGAGCATAGCCGTAAGATAGCCGCAGGAGGAATTTATTTCGATGGCTGTCGTGCATTGCCGCGAATGCGGACACGAAATCAAGGCGGACACCAAGGCAACGCGCTGCGATAAATGCGGTTCGTTCTTCCCTTTTACATGCGCCGTCTGTGATAAATACCTGCGGCCTCCGTTTGATATTTACGACGATGAGCGCTATGTCAACGATGATTCCAAGCCGCTGTGCCAGGATCATTACCAGCGCCAGTGTCCCGAATGTCACAAATGGTTTCAGGCCGATGAAAACCCCGGCTACTTTTTGTGCCTTTCGTGCGCCAAACTTCGTGAAGAGCGCACGGTAAGCGCTACAGCCGCTTCTAGCCCGCGTAGTGGTGTTTCAGTTAAAAGTCGTGGGACAACTCGTGAAAATACGCGAGTGCGGCCCGCGCCAAATTT
>DASWNL010000371.1:0-14369 GCA_036399215.1 Abditibacteriaceae bacterium | reverse complement strand
TCATCCTCGAAGGATTTAATCTGCTCTTTGCTGCCCCAACCATATTTATGACCGGCACCATCGCTGTCGGCGAAGTGAATAAAGCACAGGTTTGGCTTTTCGCTTTCGATGAACCGGGCAGCGGTTTTAGCAACAATACTGGCCTTGTAATCCGGCACTTCGCATTTATCGAGTGTGCCTGGAATATCGAAGTGCTTGAACTTTTCCTTGCCTGCAAAAAGCGCCGTCTTGTAACCGGCTCTTTTCGCTAACTGAAAGCTGGTTTCAAACTGGAACGGCCCAACCTGCGGGCGCCAATCGTTCCACAGCACTTTGTGCTTTTCCGGGCCAACGCCACTGAGCATCGAAGCGTGCGACGTGAGCGTAATACTCGGAAAAATCGTCTGCGCGTCCCATGTAGAGGCGCCTTTGCGGGCCATAAACATGGTAAGCGGCATCTTGCTTTTTTTCATCACTGCCGGCTTGCCGCCATCGAAGCTAATGATAAAAACGTGCTTAACCAGTGGTTTTTTGGTTGCGGTAACGGCGTTTTGTGCCACAACATCCGTTGAAGAATACCCGCCAGCGGCCAGCACACTCAAAGCCGCCAAAAAAAATCGTCGTTTCATAAAGCCTTTCCAAATGTTTTACAATCAAATCGTTAGTTTGGATTGCCAGAGGAGTTAATTGTGTTAATTTTTCGTTATTTCGTTTTCGTTTTACTGAGCGGATTCTTCGCCTTGAAAGCCTCAGCCCAAGATGCGGAGCCAATGCACCAAACGCCGCTCAAAGTGATGACTTACAACATCCGTTACGCGGCCAAAGACGCTCATCCGTGGACAAAACGGCGCCCTGTCACCGCCGCCATGATTAACGCCACCAAACCCGACCTTATCGGCACGCAGGAAGGCTTGTTTCACCAGATTAAAGAGATGGCTTTTGACCTGCCCGCTTACGATTGGATCGGCCTGGGCCGCGATGGCGGCAGTCGCGGCGAACTGATGGCGATTTTCTATCGCAAAGAGCGCTTCGAGCCGCTGGAATACGATCATTTCTGGCTTTCCGACACACCCGAAGTCATGGGTTCTTCTACCTGGGGCAACCAAAACATTCGCATGGTGACCTGGGTTAAGTTTCTTGACCGCCTGACCAATCAGCAATTCTATTTCTGGAACACACACTTCGATCACGTCTCGCAAAACGCCCGCGAAGAAGCCGCCAAACTGATTGTGCGCCGCGTCAATGCCTTAAATACCAAGCTACCAATTATTCTGACAGGTGATTTTAATGCACCGGCTAAAGCCAACAAGGTTTATGACATTCTTACCGCTGAAGGCTTCGGCGGCGATTTCACCGACACCTGGTTTTCCGCCGCCAAGCGCATCGGCGACGACTTCTCTACCTTTCACGGCTACAAGGCCCCCACGCCCAATGGCGCACACATTGACTGGATTCTAACGCGCGGCGCCGTGGCAGATGAAACTTCGGTGGTGACATTTGAACAAGAGGGCCAGCGTCCCAGCGATCACTTTCCAGTTATGGCTACTCTGCGTTTAAAATCAACGCCTCAACCATGAGAATCTTATGAAACTCTTCTGGATGATGCTGGCCGGCGCTTTAGGCGTGGCAGCACGTTACGGTTTGACAATTGGTGTGCAGCGATGGATGGCTACACGCGGCGCTCAATTGCCGGTTTTCTCTGCTTTAGGCGTCTCTTTTCCGCTTGGAACTTTGGTAGTAAACGTTCTCGGTTCATTTTTACTGGCTTTTTTGACAACCTTAGTTTTGCAAGGTGCTGTGCGCCCTGAGTGGCGATTGATCCTCGGAACCGGCTTTTTAGGCGCCTTTACGACGTTTTCGACTTTTGAACTGGAAACCGAAGAGCTTTTATCACGCGGCGCCAAAAACGCGGCGGCGGTTTATGTTTTCGGTAGCTTATTTCTGGGTTTTGCCTCAATCTTTTTAGGACGCTGGAGTGCCCTGCGCTTTTTAAACATGTTCACGGGAAATCATGGGCATGAATGACAGAAAATTTTTTTGTCAAAAAACAAATAATTGTGTTTAGAAAACTGTTGCATTGGGTATAATTACTTCTACATCCCTGTTTGCCGGAAAGCAGGGGCGCAATTTTCTTTTTTCCTTTGGAGGACACAATGTTCATCCGCCGTAACGAAGCCAAAAAAGGCTTCACCCTAATTGAACTGCTGGTCGTAATCGCTATTATTGCGATCCTCGCGGCCATTCTGTTCCCAGTTTTCGCCCGTGCACGCGAAAACGCCCGCAAATCCAGCTGCCAGAATAACCTGAAGCAGTTGGCGCTTGGTTTCAAGCAATACATCAACGACTTCGACGAGCGTTTCCCACTCGTTGCCGTCACCAACAACACGGCTTCCACCACCTATGCCCCGCCTTATGGCTGGGCCGATGCGTTGCAGCCATATATCCGTAACACGCAGGTTTATCAGTGCCCCAGCGATTCTGCTGAAGGCTCGGAAATCTCCAGTGACTTCGGCTTCAGTGACTACTGGTATAACCGTAACTTCGTGCGCTATATTCCGCGCGGCACGGCTACCATCATCACAGGTGCTAATGAATCAATGCTGGGTTCCGTGGCTCAAACCCTCATCTCCGGTGATGGCGGTAGCTTGCAGGGCACTAATACTGGCACAGCTCGTTATGCGATCTGTGGCGACGGCGCCAATCTTACAGCAGGCGCCATTCCGGCCTCAGGTGCCCCTGGCGCCAACGACAATGGCTCTCTTGCTGGTGCTGACGCCTGCGGCGCGGCGCCACCATCCGTGATTCCGCCTGGTGCAGCACAATTGGGTGGACCTGCTTCTTATCCGGCAGCGCAAATCCACTTGGAAGGTGCCAACTTCGCGTATGCTGATGGTCACGTCAAGTGGCTGCGTGGTAACAACCCACAACAGAGCGCAGCCGTGCTGAACCGTGAATTGACGCAAGCCGGCTCAGGTGTTAGCACTGCGGCTAACCCAAATGCTGGCAAAGCCACGTTCTCGTTACTCAACGTTCCGTAAGCTTTACAGCCATCTGTAAAACTTGCTCTTTCGACCTGAAAACGCCCCGCTTCCGGCAGCGGGGCGTTTTTGTTTGTCTGATGTATCACAGAATTTGAGGCGTTTGTCTCCGATATAAGAGGAAAGCTGATAGCCTTTATTTATGATTGAGTCAGAGAATTCACAACAACCGTTACAAGATAAAACTGCTTTGGTTACAGGTGCCAGCCGCGGTATAGGCCGTGCCATTGCCCTGCGTTTAGCTCAAGACGGCGCTTATGTTGTCGTGCAATTTCATCAGAATGAGGCCGCCGCGCGTGAAGTTGTAGAAAACATCATAAACTTTGGCGGCAAAGCGGACTTACTGGGTGCGGATCTATCAAATCTGGAAGATGTAAGACGGTTGTGGCACGAATTTGACGAGCGGTTTCAGAACCTCGACGTTTTAGTGAATAATGCGGGAGGGGCCACATTTGATGCTCTGGAAAGTGTGAGCGAGGCGGATTTCGATGCGATTTTCTCTTTAAATGTGCGTGGCTTGTTTTTTAACACGCAAGAGGCTGCGAGGCGCTTGCGTGATGGGGGGCGAGTTATCAACATTTCCAGTGGCATCACGCGTGTGAATGCAGCCGGTGGTTCGGTTTACGCCGCATCTAAAGCGGCGGTTGAGGCTTTTACGCGCTGTTGGGCGGCGGAATTGGGGCCGCGCCAAATTACGGTGAATACTGTTTCGCCCGGCATGACACAAACCGATTTGTTGGCGAGCGTCGCTTCGCCGGAAGCGCTGGATGAAATGATTGCGCAGACCCCGTTAGGTAGACTTGGCCAGCCAACAGATATTGCTGATGTCGTCGCTTTTTTGTGTTCGGATCAGGCCCGTTGGATTACGGCAAATAATCTCTTAGCCAATGGCGGTGTGGGCTAATTAATTCCTGGTAGTTGGACACTTTAGAAAACAGGCTCATAGAATTTTTAATCTGTTTAAGCAGATTTAGCCGGGCGAGTTTGAAACTGCCCTCAAATGCTTCACTTTTCTTTAACACCCTAAACTTCCGCTGTGAGCACCCCTCTCAATGTCGGACAACTCGGCTTTTTACAGCATCGTGCCGGCGATCTCATCAAAGGCCGCTATGAAGTATTGCAACGTCTGGGTGGCGGAAATTTCGGCTCGGTTTATCGCGTGCGTGACCGCGCCCTTGATCACGACTTAGCGTGCAAGGAAATGCACGTTTTAGACAATCCCGACTCCGACAAGGACGAACGCGGACTCGCTATCGAGTTTTTCAAGCGCGAAGCCTTAAATTTGGCTACGCTGCGGCATCCTCATATTCCCGCCGCTTATTTCGATCAGGAAGAAGGCGTATGGCATGTGTGTCCGTTCTGCGGTTTCGATTACGCCCTTGAAAATCCCGACGCGCAATTTTGCCCGGTTCACGGCACGCCGCTTTTGCGCGTGGCCGAGCGTTACTATTTGATGATGGACTTCGTGGATGGCCCGACTCTGGAGGATTTAACGACCGCCGCCCAACGACAAAATAAAACATTAGACGAAAAAACGTGCCTTGAATGGGCCGGGCAAATCGCTTCGGCCCTGCGCGTTTTGCATCGTGTCGGCATTATTCACCGCGACGTAAAACCAGAAAACATAAAAATCCGCAAAAACGATGGCACAGCCATGCTGCTCGATTTTGGGCTAACCCGCAAAGTCGAGGAGGCATCCGGCTATGGCACGGTGCGACTAACCGGCACCAGTCGTTTTGGCACCCCTGGCTATGCGCCCGCTAATATGATGGAAGTGGAGCGCCCCGAACGACGCACCGATATTTACGCGCTCGGCATGACGCTTTATCGCATTCTTACCGGGCGCGATCCACAAGACGAAGAAGAGCAAGCCGAAATGCGTGCTTATTCGCCGCGTTACTTTAATCCACAAATCTCGCCCGAAGCCGACCGCTTAATTCGCCAGGCAACGGCCCTGGACATCACACGCCGCCATCAAACTATTGAGGCCTTTCTTGATGAATTAAGCAACATTCAGGGCACACGCCAGGCCGCGTTTTCGGCACCACCTTTTACTTTTTCAACAGGACAAAGTGCGCGCACGCCGGGAGAATTAGCGCGCCTTATTGAATCACGCCCACAGGAAGCTCAAGGTTACTTATTCGATGGCCTGTTAGCCGACTGGCTCAAACAGAGTGGCTTTGCTGCACCGGCCAAAGTGGCCGCCGATGCAATCCTTACTCATAAAAATCAACCACAACGCGCTCTGGAGTTAGTGCGACGCGCGCTTTACCCCGGCGGCGCACCCGGCGCGCTCCCTGCGCCACAAACCGAGCCGCAAAAATTGAATTTCGGCACCTTAGATAGCGGTGAAGGCGCGAGTCAAACTTTACGGATTGTGCATGACAGTCCGGGCCTGGCCTGGGGCGAAATTGCCGTAGAAGGCGGCGCGCCTGAACTTCCGGGGCTGGTTTTTGAAGAGCAGTTTGAAGGCAACGATGTCACATTAAAAATCATGCTGGATACGGGCAAAGTTCCACCAGGGCACTATCAAGGTGCGCTACTGGTTTTAACCGATGCCGCCTCTCATCGTGTGCCGGTTAGTTATCGCGTGCAAGCCCTGGATTTAACTATCGAACCGCCGCAATTAAATTTTGGCGCCATCGCTGTTGGTCAACGCAGCAGCCGCACTCTACAGATTAAAAACAACGGGAAGATGGGTCGCCCTCGCGGAGCGATTCACGCACCGGACTATTTCAAGGGCTTGCAAGTGCCCGAACGCTTTGAAGGAGAAACGCCCTTAGAGGTTGTGATTGATGCGCGGGCGCCAGGCACTGTGGCCGGATATTATGAAGGCAGTTTGCGCCTTGATACCAATGGAGGCACCTTGCGCGTGCCCGTGCATTATGTTCTCACGCTGCCGCCTTTATCGCTTTTATTCTTGTTGTTCCGCACTATGCTTTACGGCGCATTGGGCGGGTTGCTGCTGCGTTTATCCTATGGATTGGTTAATCCTGAATTGATGTGGGCGTGGCTGACACGCTACGATGGCGCGATGCAACTCGAACCGCTACGTTTAAATAGCTGGGCACCGATTTTAGCAGGAGCCATTGGTGGCGTGGAGTTTATGCGACGCGCCCAAAAAGTCGCGCCCAAAGCGTTGCAGCCAATTCTACCGCTCATTGCCATTTTCGGTGGTGTTGTTGGTATTTGGGTAATTTTGGCCCTTGGACATTGGGTTCTCTGGGGGCTGGGCGATTTTGTCTTACATCCTTTAGCCCTGGCTGTTGGTCAGCATACTTTGAACGCGCCACAGTGGTGGGGTTTATCGGGCATCGTCATCGGCTTCTTTCATGGGCTTGGCCGTGTTTTAGTGGCTTTGGGCAAGCCGTGGGGATTTTATCTGGCTCCGGCCCTGCTTTTCCCTATTCTTTTAATACTGATGATTCACGCCGCCTCTTTTTCAGGATAATCTTCAGAAATGGGGCACAAATGGCTGCCAAACCTTTCAAAGAGTGCGGCCTGTCATGAAAATACTGCACATTCTCGAAGCCACGCAAGGCGGCACGCGGCGGCACGTTCTCGATTTACTGCCGGCCTTTGTGCGTCAAGGTTTCGCTTGCGATCTTATTTACTCACCACTGCGCTATCCCGCCTTTGCCCGCGATGCCGTTAAGTTAGAAAAACAGGGTGTGCGCTGTCGAGCGATTCCCATGGCGCGTGGCTTTGGCGGCGCCCATGATGCTCAGGCGTTTGGAGCTTTACGCGCGCATTTGCAAGCAAATACTTATGATGTTATCCATTGTCATTCGACCAAAGCCGGCTTTTTAGGGCGCTTAGCCGCGCCCTGGAAAACGCCGGTAGTTTACACGCCGCATTGCATCGCTTTTGATACCTCGTTACCGCGACTGCAACGGCGCGCGGCGCGACTGATTGAAAAGCTTTTGGCACATCGCACAGCCCACTTCATCGCTGTTGCCCGCCATGAAGCCCGCGTCATTCGCCGCGTCGGTTTATGTTCGCCGCAAAAGCTCAGCGTCATTTACAACGGCATTGATTTAGAAGAATTCGATAAAATTCAAAATTCAAAATTCAAAATTCAAAATTCTCGATTGACCATCGGCTGTTTTGGACGCTTGACACGGCAGAAAAATCAGGCGGCTTTACTGCGTGCCCTTCCAGCCGTGCGCCGCGCCGTGCCACAAGCGCAATTGTTGTTGGTGGGAAGCGGTGAAGACGAAGCCAACCTACGCGCTCTGGCAGTTCACTTGAATATCAACCAGGCCGTTACTTTTACCGGCGAAATCGAAGAAGCGCGTCCTTATTATGCCAGGTGCGATATTGTGGCTCAGCCTTCGCGTTGGGAAGGTTGCCCTTACTCCATTTTGGAGGCCATGGCGGCGAAGTGCCCGGTTGTAGCAACGAGCGTCGGTGGCGTGCCCGAAGTGTTGCAAGCGCCAGGCGGCGTGGTTTACAGTGCGGCGGGGCCTGAAACTTTAGCCGAACCTTTAATCGCTCTGGCACATGATAAAACTGGCCGCCTGCGGATGGGAGAGGCAGCGCGTGCTCGAATCGAAAGCCATTTCACTGCGGCCCAAATGGTTGAGCAAACGATGCAGGTATATGATCGTTTATGACATTATTGACTACGATTTGGCAGTTGCCATCAACTTATTTATGGCAGCAGCACGCAAATTGTGGCTTAAAGGCTTTTGACGGCAGGGGGCAATTTGCGTTATAATGCGGCGCGTTTTGGGACGAAACCATAACTTTTGCAGTTATCTTCGCAGCCTCCGTTTTCGCCCGTAGCATCCCGTTACACTTTCATTGTCGTTGCTTGTTGATTCGTTTTCCGTCTCCATGATTAACATCGCGCTGGCTTCCGCTGACCGCAAATTTGCCCGTGAATTGCGTTTACAATTGATCGGGTGGGGCTATCGCCCGTGGATGGCCGATCCTGAAGAGTCGCTACTTGATCAAATTCAAGATCGCGGTGCCGACTTGCTGATTCTCGACTTTACGGCACCGCTTGGCAATCCGCCAGGAACCGTGCGCTCGCTTAAATCGAATGTCGAGTTGAAGCACATTCCCATTGTGGCCCTGGTAGATGCACGTGAGGCACCGTCGTTGGATTTTTCGATTGGCCTCGAAGACTTTTTAGTGCGCAGCGACCAATTTGAAGAGCTGAATACGCGCATCCGCTTTGTGCTGTGGCGCCTTTCCAAAGTTGATTCCAAAGACACCATTAAAGCCGGCGCCGTGGTGATGAACCTGGCCTCTTATCAGGCAACGGTTAGAGGCGAAGCACTGGATTTGACTTACAAAGAGTTCGAGCTTTTACGCTTTTTGATGACGCATCGAGGCCGCGTTTTTAGCCGCGATGCGCTGCTTCGCCATGTCTGGGGCGAAGAGTATCTGGGCGGCACCCGCACCGTTGATGTTCACATTCGCCGCCTGCGCGCCAAAATCGGCCCGCAATTCGATGAACTCATCCAAACCGTGCGCAACGTAGGCTACAAAATGAACGAGGAAAGCAAGATTTGAGGAGTCAGAATTCAGGAGTCAGCAGAACAGCGTTTCCTACTGTATTCTGGCTCCTGAATTCTGACTCCTCTTGATTTTTACGTGCGCGAAACACAGTTGAAACAGAGGGCCGATAGAATCACAGGCAGCCTGAACCGCAGCGCGATGGGATGAATTATTCGGTTTGGCGCGGGCGAAGCCATCAGGCAAAGCAAATTTAGCAGAGGTGGCAGATGAAATTAATTGAAGCTGTGGTGCGTCCGCACAAATTGCAGGACGTGAAAAGCGCACTGGCCGATATTGGCGTGGTCGGCATGACCGTAACTGATGTGCGCGGCTGTGGCCGCCAGAAAGGCCATGTCGAGCGCTACCGGGGCAGCGAATATACGGTTGACCTGCTCAGCAAAGTAAAAATCGAAGTCGTTGTGAAAGAATCGCAGGCCGATGAAGTGATTGAAACCATTTCCAAAGCGGCCCGCACCGGCGAAATCGGCGACGGCAAAATCTTTGTCCGGCCCGTTGAGCAAGTGATTCGCGTGCGCACCGGCGACCGCGATGAAGACGCCTTATAAATTGACGAATTACGATTGACGATTGTCGAGTATGGCAATCGTCAATCGTCAATCAACAATCGTAAATTCAAGGAGAAATAGAAGCGATGGCAGATGCGAAGTCGGTTATAAAGATGGCCCAGGACGCCGGGGTAGAGTTCATTGATGTGAAGTTCACCGGCCTCTTAGGCGACATGCAGCACCTGACGTATCCCGTAGAAGCGCAGTTAAACACAGATTTTTTCACCGATGGCGTCGGTTTCGACGGTTCCAGCGTGCGCGGCTTTCAAACCATTGACAAGTCCGATATGCTGCTCATGCCCGATCCTGAATCGGCCTTTATTGACCCGGCCTTTGAGACGCGCACCCTTTCGGTGTTCGCCAACATCCTCGACCCGTTGACGATGGAGCCGTATTCGCGCGACCCCCGTTACGTGGTCGCCAAAGCCGTCGAATACATGAAGTCCACCGGCATCGCTGATACCGCCTTTTTTGGCCCCGAAGCCGAGTTCTTCTTGTTCAATGGCGTTTCTTATGGTGGGCAACGCGCTGCCAGCGGTGGCGATGGGCATTATTCGCATTACAAAGTGGAATCCATCGAGGGCGACTGGCATAACGCTTCACCGGTTTATGATCCCGATACGATGGAATGGAACAGCGGTCGCCGTCCGCGCAACAAGGGCGGCTATGTGCCGGTTCCGCCAACCGATTCCTTAACCGAAGTGCGCAACGACATTGTGCGCCACCTTCAAGCAGCGGGCATTAAAGTGGACGTGCATCACCATGAAGTCGCTACTGGTGGCCAATGCGAAATTGGCATCACACTGAATGAAATTCGCAAGATGTGCGACACGATGCAGATTCATAAGTATCTGGTGAAGAATGTCGCTGCCAAGCATGGCCTAACCGCCACCTTTATGCCCAAGCCGATCTTCGGCGACAACGGCACCGGAATGCACTGCCACCAATCCATCTGGAAAGACGGCCAGACCCTGATGTTCGATGAAAACGGCTACGCCCAGCTTTCCGACATCGCGCGCTGGTATATCGGCGGCATCTTGAAGCACGCGCCTGCCCTGCTCGCTTTCACCAATCCATCCACCAATTCCTATCACCGTTTGGTTCCCGGATATGAAGCGCCGATTTATTTGCTTTATTCGCAGCGCAATCGTTCGGCTGCGGTTCGCATTCCGCTTTACAGCAAGTCGCCCAAATCCAAGCGCATTGAGTTCCGCACACCGGATGTGACAGGCAACATCTACCTGTCACTTGCCGCACAGTTAATGGCTGGCCTGGACGGTATCAAGAACAAGATTGATCCGGGCGATCCCTTCGACAAAGACCTTTACGAACTGGAGCCGGAAGAAAAAGAAGGCATCCCCACCGTGCCCGGCAGTTTGGAAGAAGTGCTGGACAACCTGGAAGCCGACAATGACTTCTTGAAAGCCGGCGGCGTCTTCACCGACGACCTGATCGAAATGTATGTCGGCCTCAAACGCGACGACGTGGATGCTATCCGCTTGCGCCCGCATCCCTTCGAGTTCAACCTGTATTTCGACGTATAAGGCGCAATTGCGCGCTGTTCAATCGCCAAAAGGGAGCATTTCTTTGCAAAGAAATGCTCCCTTTTGCCTTTTCATCTCGCAATTCACATGAAAATCCGAGTTGTTAGATGAATTTTCGCGAAAAATTTCACGCGACAACAAAGGCTTTGCAAAAAAGTGTATAATAGGGGCACTTTAATAATCTTCGAGTGAAGTTGTTAGCTTTGATTTAGCAGGTCACCGCCTGATTATCACCGACTTTCGCTCAAGAAGGAGACTGTATGATTCGCTTCCATTTCCACCCTTTAAAGGGAAAAACATTAATGGTGACAGGCTTGGCCTTATCGCTGTGTGTGCCATCCCAAGGGCGAATAAAGCCAACGAACCGCATGATGCCTGCTCAGGTTTCACCTGAGCAAAAGCAAACCCCAGTAGTTAAAGAGCTAACTATTAAGTCTGAATCGTCCTACCCGTCCGACATAACGGTGTTGGTGAACTGGATATTCAGCTTGCAATATAAGAATACGGCGATGCCTAATTCCTATGGCGCGCTCAAATTCGATAAAGGGCCAGGTGCCAAGGTCAATGGCGTGCCTTACTACCGGGTTAAACCCTATTTCGGCAACCAAGCAATGTTAGGGATGCTGCGCACCCGGAAACCGGGCGCGGTGGTTGTTGCCAAACGCTGGATTAAATGGTATTTCAATCATCTTCGTTCTCCCGACACACTCACGCCAGGCGTGCCTTACCAATATTGGTATAAGGCAGACGGCAGTGGCGAAACGTCTTGCATCGTTCCAGATGGTGTAACGCAGGCAGATTTACCATTCTATTGCGATTACAATGACGGGACAGAGAGCGGTATTTCAACCTTTTTCGCGGTGCTTTGGGCGACGTATCAGGCAAATGGGCGTGATTTCTTGACGGCAGAGGAAAAAATCCATGTGAGAAACCTCGCCAATGTTTTGATAGCTCTACGTCAGTCCGACGGACTGTTCTGGACTAAAGAAGACTATCAAATCAAATACTTGGAAGGTCAGTGTGAAGTTTTCGACGGCCTACGGGCTTTATCCAACTTAGAGCTAAGCGTTTTTCGTAATTCCTTGAAATCCGAGGAGTATCGATTGGCCGCTCAAGAATTGCAGGAAGATATTTTAAGGGAACTTTACGACCCGGCCTCAGGGCTGTATATCCCATCGAAGAACGGCGACGGCACTTTTAATCCTGCTAATCTTGGCAACTGGTATCCCGATTCTCAGGCACAAGCATGGCCGCACTTATTCGGAGTAGTTACGCCGAATGATCCAAAAACTGTGTTTGTAATGAATGCTATCAATCAACGCTGGAATTGGGACACTGCTCCTGAAACAATCGATCAAGGGTTTATCAATGCTTCTCATGCCTATGCCGCCCTGTTGAGAGGCGATACTCAGCGCGTTAACACCTATCTCGCAAAGGTCAAGCAACTTAAATTCCCTGATTTCCCACCTCTATTTAGTATTGCGGACGCGGGTTGGCTATTAGCGTCACTAACCCGATTATCTCCTCTCGCGGTGCTTACGATTGATGATCTTTCCATTACAGAAGGTAATACGGGCACAGCAGATGCGTCATTCACTATCAGGTTATCATCTCCCAGCAATGAAACCGTGACGGTCAATGCTATTCCTGCCAACGGCTCGGCCCTATTACCTGCCGATTACACCGGCAACGGCGCCACGCTTTCTTTTGCGCCCGGCGAGACTTCTAAAACCTTCAGCGTGCCGGTTCAAGGCGACTTGTTGGATGAGCCAGACGAACTGTTCTATGTGCTGCTTTTTGCGCCGACCAATGCTATCATTGCACGCGGTCGCGGTGTTTGCACCATCCAAGACGACGATGCCACACCAACAATCTCAATTGATGACTTGACCATCGGTGAAGGCAATAGTGGCCAACGCACAGCAGCCTTGCGATTGAAGTTATCGGCGCCCAGCGGGCAAGGAGTGCGCGTAAGTTACGCCACCGCCAATGGCACAGCCGTTGGTGGCAATGACTATGTGGCCGTGGCACCCACAGTGATAGCCTTCAACACCAACAGTCTTTATGCTTATGCCCGTGTGCTACTTAACGGCGACTTGCTGAACGAACAAAACGAAACTTTCTTGGTGAACCTGAGCAGTCCGGCCAATGCAACTATCGCGGATAATCAGGCAACAGGCACCATTCTTAACGACGACAGTGTGCCAGGCCTTTCAATCAACGATGTTTCTATAAGTGAAGGTAATAGCGGAAGTAAGCAGTTGACCTTTACTGTCACACTTTCCAAAGCCAGTGGGCAAACGGTGAGTGTGAACTATGCTACCGCCGATGGCATAGCGCGTTCGACCAGCGATTACGCCGCCAAAAGCGGCACACTCTCTTTTGCCCCCGGCTCCGCCCTGACACGCACCATCAGCATCACGATTAACGGTGATACGCAGATTGAAGGCAACGAAACCCTTTACATCTTGCTTTCCAGCGCCGCCAATGCCAGCATCGGGCGCGGACGTGGCGTCGGTGTCATCATTAATGATGACGCTTCGGATGGGGGTTAAAATCTTCGCGACGACATGGACGCCAGACGACGTGGATGCCATCCGCCTGCGCCCGCATCCCTTCGAGTTCAACCTGTATTTCGACGTGTAAAACCTTTGTAAAAAGCAAAAGCCCCGCTTCTTTAAAGGAACGAGGCTTTTGCTTTTTACGTTTTCGATCTCTTGCCAAGTGACGGGAGCGAACGTGAGAGCCACCTAAGAAGGACGGGCATCTGAGCAGAATCAAGCCCTGTCGAATGGCTTTGGAAGCGCCGAGGCATGTAAAGCTGTATAGTTATGTCAATAAATGGCGGAAAGAGAAATGTGATGAGAAATCTGTTGAAATGGGCCTCCCAGCGCAGCCTGACTACAAGTTGTGCTGTTTTGTGTTTGCTCTCGGCGTGGGGATTAGCACCCGTGGCACAAGCGCAGTGCGTGCCCAAGCCTTCGGGCATAGTCGCGTGGTGGAAGGCTGAAAACAACGCGGTTGATAGTGTTGGCAGCAACAATGGTGTGCTGCAAAATGGCGCAACATTCGCTGCAGGTAAAGTCGGCCAATCTGTCAGTTTCGATGGTGTAAATGATGGCGTCAAATTTCCTGCTTCTGCCACTATAAATGTTGGCACAGGGAATGGGTTCACTGTCGAAGCTTGGATTAATCCCACTGTGCTCGATGGAGACAGCCCTATCTTTGAATGGAACAATGGTTCTTATGGTGTGCATTTGTGGAATTATCTGGCGACGGGCGCACTGTTTGTCAATCTTGTTGATACAACTGGGCAGAACCACATATTCAATTCGGCTGACGGAGTTCTTACTGCCAATACATTTCAGCACATTGCATTGACCTACGATAAAACCAGCGGCATGGCGACTGTTTACCGTAATGGAGTCAATGTCGCTTCTCAACACGTTGGAATATTTACACCACAAACAGGCTACGATCTGTATTTCGGGATGCGTCCAGGAATTGGCGGTTATTTTCAAGGGTTAATTGATGAACCGAGCCTCTACAGTCGCGCGCTCTCGGCGATAGAGATTCAGAACATCTACAATGCCGGTAGCGGTGGCAAATGTGATGTTTTACCCAGGCTCGTTGTCAGTGACCCGGCTCCTGTTAATGAAGGCACTGCCAGCGTGCCTGGTTCGGCGACTTTCAACGTGAACTTATCGTTTCCCATCACGCAGCCGGTGACGGTG
>DASWNL010000370.1:0-9240 GCA_036399215.1 Abditibacteriaceae bacterium | reverse complement strand
GTTGGCAATGGCGCGTTCGTCGTCGCTAAGTGCCTTTTGCAGCGTTGCGATAACGTTCTCTTGATCGCTTTGCGAACGGTTTTGACCCAGTTTCCACTTGCCTTCCAGACGCGTGATTTCGATTTCAAAGCCAACGATGGCACCGCGCAGTTTTGTCCAAAAATCCTGGGGCAAATCACCCGGCCAGGGCGAAGGGAAAGCACTTTCGTATTTTTCGATCATGGCGCGCAGTTGGGCATCCAGAGCCTCATCATCCAATATGCGCGGCGCGCCATAAGCATGAACGGCGATGTAGTTCCAGGTTGGCACGGCCAGGTCGGTTTCATACCACGAGGGAGAAATATAAGCGTGCGGGCCTTGGAAAATGGCCAGCACTTCACCCCGGTTTTCTGCGGCCTTTTGAAGATGTTTCCATTGTTCATTGCCCCGCGCCACATGGCCCGACAACGCGCCGAGTTCGCCACTTTTGTTATTGAACAGCAGCGGCAGGTGCGTAGCAAAAGCCGCCTCGCCATCGAAGGTTACCAACGTGGCAAAAGAATGCTCTTCGATGAAAGCGCTGGTTTCATCGAAGCCATCAACACGAAAAGCGGCGGGAATATACATTGGCGGTAATGTAGAGGCGCAACCTGCTGCGTCCCTGCATTAAATTCGCGCTTCGTCCCATACTTTTCGCACAGCTTCTGCGGCGCGGCGAGCCGCTTCCTGGGGTGGCAGAGTTTTCAATTCATCACTGAAAGTTTCCACCGCAACCGGGCCATCGTAACCCAAAGCTTTGAGCGTTTGCAAAAAGCCTTTGATGTCAATGACGCCGCTTTCGCCGGGCAAGAGACGCACGCTGTCTATTTGTTCATCGCGCGGAATATCCGGCGCGTCGTTGATATGAACATGCACGATTTGCTCGACGGGAATCGAAGCCAAGTCCATAACGCTGCCGCCACTCGTATACCAGTGCCAGGCATCTACTAACAAGCCGACATTTTGCGTTTTACTTTGCTGCATGGTTTCCTCGGCGGCTTCAAGCCCACCTTGAATATCATAAAACCAAACGTTTTCGGGTTCGGTGCGAAAATGTTTGGGGCCGAGGAATTCCACACCGTAATGCACGCCGTATTCATCCAGAACTTTGGCGATTTGTGCCCAGCGCGCGATGCTTTGCGCTTTGTATTCGGCTACAGGAATGCCGCCGTTCGGCGAAACCCAGGTGCAGCAACGCGTGCAGCCAATGCTTTGTGCGGCTTTGGCTAATCGAGGCAACTCATTTAAGCCTTTTTGAAACGTTTCTTCATCCTTGCGCCACTCTGTGGGCAAACCAAACGCGCCTGGTGTAATGCCCGCGCCATCGAATAAGGCAAAGGCGTCAGCGCCATCGCGCTCGATAATGTCGGCAACAGCGCCGATGCCGAATTCCACACCGGCAAAGCCGTTGTCTTTTGCCAGTTGAATAAATTCCGGCAGTGCCAGGCCGCCGCCTGCGGTTACTGCGTTTAAACAGGGATACATGGATTTTCCTTCAAAGTTAGGTAGAAGACGCTTTGTAGATTAAGCGATTGAATCTTAGGTGTCTATACGGCAGTTTTCAATTTTGGAAAATAGGAAGATGATTCTGGCGATTTAAGCTTGATTTATAATGGCTTCATCTAAAACCCGATAGAGAGTTTGTGGCTCGATGGGTTTGGTGAGGTGCTTGTCAAATCCTGATTCTAAGGCGCGGGCCTGATCTTCGGCTTGCCCGTAGCCGGTTAAAGCAATGAGAAAAATGGCTGTTCCCAAAGTCGCGCGCACTTTGCGCGCGACTTCATAACCGTTCATGCCGGGCAAACCTATATCTACCAGAGCGATTTCAGGACGAGCGGACAACAGAAGCTCTGCACCTTCTAATCCATCGCCAGCCACCTGCACCTCAAAGCCGTGATGTTCCAACAAGAATGACATTAAAACGCGGGCATCTTCGTTATCTTCAACGACAACGATACGGCGCTTACTCTTGCTTTCTGACGGCTCGGCATTATCTGTAGATGTCGCTGTTGAAATAGTTGGCGTTAAGGGCACTGAAAGTGGCAAGCGCACTTCAAAAGTGCTGCCTTTGCCAAGCCCCTTGCTTTGCACGCCGATGCGGCCCTGATGCATTTGCACCAGACCATGCGTGACTGTAAGGCCAATGCCCAGGCCACCCTGTGAGCGGTCTAACGAACGCTTGGCTTGTGTGAACAAATCGAAAATATAGGGCTGTAATTCCGGGTCAATGCCTATTCCTGTGTCGCGGACGCGAACTACAGCCTCGTTGTCTTCACGGGTCACCAGAAACTCGATGGCGCCGCCGGAAGGAGTATATTTCAGAGCATTAGTCAGAAGGTTATTGAAAATTTGCTCTAAGCGCACCGTATCGCCTTCGATCATCAGCGGTTGAGGCGAAAACAGAGCGGAAACACGGTGATTTTGTGTGGCGCCGCTGACTTCCATCGCCTGGAGGCAGTTTCTTGCGACGGTGTTTAAATCTAAGGAATCCAATTTTAAAGAGATTTTGCCCTGTGTAATGCGAGCTACATCGAGTAGATCATCAATGAGATGGCTCAGATGCTGCGTTTGCCGTTCGATAATAGCATGGGTATGGGCAGTTTGTCTATCAGAAGGAGCAGCCTGATCAAGTAATTCTATGGCGGTGCGAATGGTGAATAGCGGATTGCGCAACTCGTGACCCAGCATAGCTAAAAACTCATCGCGCTGACGCACGCTGTCTGTTAACTGGTTCAGTAAATCGCGTGTTTGATACTGGCGACGCCGCGCCCGCAAAGCCGCCTGCGCGGCGCTAATCAAGGTTTCCTGCCGCAAGGGACGTTCGAGCAGCGTTACATTGCAGGAGGCTTGTAAGAGGCCGGTTGTATCAAGGCTGATGCGCGAGGCATAACCACCTGAGGTTAGCACCAAAACCGGCAAATCCGACCAAGGCTCTTGATGTGCCAGGCAAGAGTGAAACGATTCAATATCAGGTGTCGCAAGCGCCTCTTCTGCTAATAAAAGAGCGCCTGCACCGACTGGCAGTTTCTGGCAAAGTGAGGCCATATCAGGGCAGGTCTCGCTTTGCATTCCCACTGTAGAAAGAACCTCTTCAATTAACGACGCGTCGCGACCTGTGGGTGAGAGAATCAAGATTCTGTCTTGCAATGCTTCCTGACTTTGTGCCTCGGACGAACCTGCCGGTAAGCTCATGGCTGAGTGCCCTCACCATGTCCGGCAGAGTTAATGTAAGAGTTGGATGCTTCTTGATCGTGAGTGTTTTCGATCATGGCGCTTTTGCCTCGATAGACGGGCACGCCGGTCATGACGCCCTGATACTCTTCCAGTGGCTTGCCCACCTCAACACCAGCGGGACTCATGCGAAATTCGTGGATGGTGTGTTCATGTGAACCACTGCGCTTTTTA
The DNA here is from genome assembly GCA_036399215.1 of Abditibacteriaceae bacterium. GTDB lineage: Bacteria > Armatimonadota > Abditibacteriia > Abditibacteriales > Abditibacteriaceae > DASWNL01. Next base: position 5,817 of record DASWNL010000370.1, on the reverse strand, counting down.
AGCACGGAAATCGCTTGATGCACGCGCCCCCCGTGTTCAAAGTAGCGCATCAACATAACAGAGTCCGAAATATAGCTGAGATCAAGCGGCGAATTCATGGAACTGCCCATTAAGCCATGCTGCGACATCACCAAAAGCGTAAGCACGCCTTGCTGCGCTAAATAAGTTAATAATTCGTGCAGTTGAACGATTAAGAAACGTTCACCCGGCATGGAGTTTAGATAACCGTTCAGGCTGTCAATGATGATAAGCCGGGCGTTGTTCTCTTCGACTTCAGCGCGCACTAAGTGTGAAAACTCATCAGGCGCCAATTGCGCAGGGTCAACCGGGTGAATGGTCAGGTTTCCCTTTTCAACAAGGCCGCGCAAATCTATGCCTAACCCTGCGGCGCGAGTGAACATGGTTTCTTGTGTTTCATCGAAGATGAAAATCGTGGCACACTCGTCGCGTTCGGTTATGGTGCGCGCGTAAAGGTTGGTGAGTGTTGATTTTCCGACACCCGCTGGCCCCATTATTAAAGCGCTGGTGCCAAATTCCAGTCCACCACCCAGTAAAACATCTAATTCGGGGAGACCGCTTTTTATGACTTCCCGTTGATACGGTCGGTGATGTTCGGCGGCGATAAGGCGCGGAAACACTTCAAGGCCACCGGTTTCGATATTAAAGGCGTGTTCACCGCCGCGAAAGCGCGCGCCACGCAGTTTCACTACGCGCAGGCGCCGCCGTTCGGTGCCGTAATCCGGTGTGTCATGCTTGAGCAGGAGAACGCCATGCGCCAGGCTTTGCACTTGTAGGTCGCCGGTTTCACTGTTATCGTCCAGCATCAAAACCGTGCAGTTCTTACCGGAGAAATACTGCTTGAAAGCGAGAATCTGGCGACGATAGCGCAGTGGGTCTTGCGCTAAAAGACGTAGTTCCGATAAGGAATCCAGCACCACGCGCGCCGGTTTGACACGCTCTACTTCGTCCAGCAAGAGTCTGGTGGCCGCGCCCAACTCCACTTCGGAAGGATGAAAAACAGTGTAGTGATGCTTTTCGTCCAGGCTATCTTCCACTGCCGACAACTCGAAAACATGAATGCCTTCTAACGACCATCCATGCGAGGCGGCAACAGTGTTCAGCTCGTCCCGGCCTTCGGACAGCGTAATGAATAATCCGGTTTCGCCCTGCCGCGCGCCTTCGAGAAGGAATTGCAGCGAAAGCGTCGTTTTGCCAACGCCCGGATCGCCTTGCACTAAATACAAATGGTGACAGGGAAAACCTCCGCCTAAGATTTCATCCAGACCGGAAATGCCCGTAGCGGCGCGTGGTGTTGAGGGTGGGGTAATGCGTGAAGAAATAGCGTTGAATGGATTATCAGCGTTCATGAAGTGTTCCACAAGCTTTAATAAGGCAATCAGTCTGACGGCGCTACGGCAAGCCTTATGCCGAAAGATTTACTCGACCTCGTTTATTCTATAATGTTGTCCATGAAATTCGATATTGAACCTTTAGCTAATGCGCATTGCGATACCGGCGAAAACCCTCTGTGGGATGCTGATAAACGTTTGATTTACTGGGAAGATATTCCTAATGGCCGCGTTTTTCAATTGAACGTGGACACCTTGGAATGGAGCAAAATTTATGATGGCCCGCTTGTCGGCGGCTTCACATTACAAGAAGATGGACGCCTTTTATTATTTCGCGAAAACGAGTTCGGTATCTTGCAAGATGATGGCAGCGTGCAGAGTTTAGCGCGCGATTTATTTCCCGAAACGGGGCGTTTCAACGATGTCATGGCCGACCCCTTCGGCGGCGTTTTGGCCGGCACAATGGGCAAAGAGCGTGGTTTAAATGGCGGCCTATTTCACGTTTCGCCGTCGGGAGAAATGAAACAATTGTGGACAGGCAGCAATTGCTCCAACGGCATGGGCTATTCACCGGATCGCAAAACGTTTTACTGGACAAATACAACGGCAAAAACCATTTTCGCTTTTGACCACGATCCTCAAAACGGCCAATTCAGCAATGTCCGCGCGTTTATTCAAACACCGATTCATGAAGGCAGCCCGGACGGTATGGCGGTTGATGCCAACGGCGAAATCTGGTCGGCGCGCTGGGGCGGTTGGGGCATTTTTCATTATGACCTCGAAGGAAAACTCATCGAAAAAATCGAAATGCCCGTCGAACGCGTGTCATCACTAATTTTCGGCGACGACGATTTGCAAAGTCTTTACATCACAACAGCCGGCGGCAAGGACGATTCGGATACTGCCGACGGCACGCTCTATCGCGTGCGTGTGAACGTGAAAGGACAGCCCGAATACCGCTCGCGCGTTGGCCTGTAATGAAACAGTTTTTGCTTTTCTCTTTGCTTGCTTTGGCTGGTTGCCACGCTGTTTCTCAGCCACGAGCAGCCCAAAAGAAGCCTTTATCAAACCCAGGAAAAATAGTAGCCGCCGCTCGTAAGCAAGTTGGCACGAGTTATACGCAGGAATACTTCAAATTATCCTATCCGGGCGGCGACGTGCCCAAAGATAGGGGCGCTTGCAGCGATGTCATTGTTCGCGCTCTGCGCGCAACAGGGCGTGATCTGCAAAAGCTGATACACGAAGACATGAAGCGCAATTTTGCTCTTTATCCTTCACACAAACAGTGGGGATTAACGCGAACAGATAAAAACATTGACCATCGTCGTGTTTTGAATCAGATGGTGTTTTTCAAGCGTTTCGGCAAAGAACTGACGAAAGACACTTCTGCAAAAAGCCGCATCCAATGGCAATCGGGCGATATTGTGTGTTGGGATTTAAACGGTAATAGCTTGATGCACACCGGCATCGTTTCGGATAAGAAAAACGCGCACGGGTTGCCCCTTGTCATTCACAACTTAGGCGGCTGTCGTGAAGAGGATGCTTTAACCGCCTGGAAAATTGTCGGGCACTTTCGCTATCCGAAAAATTAAAAGTTTTAATCCCCTAAAACGCCGTCGTGCCAGATTTGTGGAGAGAACGAAACCACATCGCCAACTTGCGTGCCGTCAGGCACATCTCGAATGCGCGCTTTGAGATAATTCTCAGTCATGCCTTCGGCGTAGCTGTCCTTAATGCTTTCAACCAAAATCGGCACACTTTGACCGATGAACTGCCCCGCGAACTGCTCTGATAAATCACGCGCTAAGGCCAGTAATTCGTCCACGCGCCGGTCTTGCACGGCGGGCGAAATATGATCTTCCAAAGTCGCAGCATGTGTGCCTTCGCGGGGTGAGTAGGGGAAGACGTGAATAGCGGAAAAACGGGCTTCGCGCGCCACGCGCAACGATTCATGGAAGTCTTCTTCGCTTTCGCCGGGAAAACCGACAATGATGTCGGTGGTTAAGCCACCATCGGGCCGGATTTCGCGCCAGCGACGTGCCCATTTTAAAAAGAGTTCGCTGGTATAACGTCGGCGCATTCGGCGCAATGTGGCGTTGCCCCCGGCTTGCAAAGCCAAATGAATATGCGGGCAGACTTTGGGCGTATCCGCTACGGTTTGCAAGAACTCTTCGTCTACATCCGCCGGGTCAAGCGACGACACACGCACGCGCTCCAAGCCTTCAATGGTGGCGACAGCGCGAATCAAGTCGCACAGCGCAGTATTTCGTCCCGGCAGAACCCCACCTGCCCAGAGGGCGCCCGCCCTTACTAAGGGGGCTTGGGGGTTCTGCCCAGCTTTCTGCCTCCCGCCTACTGCTTTCCCCCAATCGCCCATTGAAACGCCGGTGATGGTAATTTCCCGCGCGCCTTCACGCACGAAAGCGCGCGCTTCCTGGATTAAAACTTCACGCGGTTTGACAACCGAAGCGCCACGCACACTGGGAATGATGCAAAAGGCGCACTTGTGATTGCAGCCATCCTGAATTTTTAAAACGGCGCGCTCGCGGGTGGGGGAAGGCATCGGCTCGCTGCCGCTTTGCTCCCGGTAGAGGGCATATCTGGCAGCCCAATCAGTTTGAGAAAGCAAGGCATCAATGGCTTTATCGGGCAATTCCCATTTTTGCGCGTTGCCTAAAATGAGGGCACCGGGCGCGGCCCTTTCAAATTGAGTAGCGCTGCGTGTGGCGGCGCAACCGGTGACGGCTACAACGGCATCGGGATTGTTGCGCCGCGCCCTGGCCGCGGCTTTGCGCGATTTTTTATCGGCTTCAGCCGTTACGGTGCAGGTATCAATCACATATAAATCGGCGCTTTCGCGAAACTCGACGCGCCGAAAGCCTCGTGCCACTAAAGTGCGCGCGATTTGATGCGAATCGTATTGATTGACCTTACAACCCAATGTGTAAAGAGCAAAGGTCGGCGCACCGGGCGTAGGACGATCTGTTTCGCGCGGTTTTGTTTTCAGCCAGGGTGGCGTGGTGAGCAGGGCAATGTTTTGTGGCATAACGGCTTTACACAAGAAAAAGGGGACAAAAGGACAATCCTTTGAACCGGCCAAGCAGTGTAGGGATTAAGCAGCCACCTTGCAATCGGAAGCGTTATGCGAGAACATTGTGACAACACCCTGAAAACACTGCCTTGCATGCCATTACCGGTTTGCCATAATTCAATGCATTACCAACAATTAGACGTTACAACAGGAGAGCCATCGTGCTTATCGTTCTTCTCTTATTAGCGATCATTATTTACGCGGGACTGTATTTCGCCTGGGATTACATGGCGGGAAATCTCAGCACGCCGACGGCGTGGCTATCTTCCTTGAACAACATGTTCCTGATGCCGGAAACGCAGATTTTTCAATTGTTCCGCTTGCTGCTCTTCCTCATTGCGTTATATGTCTTCCTGGATGTGATGAAGGTGACAACGAGAAGAGCGCTTAAGAAAAAGCCGCCACCTGAAGAGATGAAACTCAAATCCACTATTCGGGATAATGCTAATCAGTAACCCAGTGAAAGAGTCTCGTCAGCGAATTGCCGATGAGACTCTTTTATTGGGCCTCTTCAATACCTAAAACTTTCGCGTGATAAGCCAGCGTTTCCTTGATATGTTCATCCCAGTAGCCCCACTCATGGGCACCGGGAAACTCTTCATATTCATGGGGCAGTTCCAGTTCTTTGAGATGCGCGTGAAAGCTGCGATTCATCTCCAGTAGAAAATCATCCACACCGCAGTCGATGCGTAGAGACGGCCAGGGGCCAAGCTCGCCGCTTTTGAAGCGTTCGGCCAAGGCGTATAGATCGTTTGGGCCGCCGACGGAATCATCGCCGATGATGCGCCCAAATTCGTCGTGATTCGGGTCGGGCCAAACGTGCGCGAAATCCGGCGCGCCCGAATGCGAAACCGTGGCGCAAAATTTATCGGGATGGCTGAGCGCCAGTTTCAACGCGCCATAACCGCCCATCGAAAGCCCGGCCAAAACGCGACCTTCTCTACTCGCAATCGTCGGCAGCATTTTGTCAATGTAATTCACTAAATCCTGGGTGATAGCCGTTTCGTAAGCAAAGCCCTGTTCAGCATCGCAATAAAAGCCGCGCCCGCCATCGGGCATGACCACAATTAGCGGCAGGCGCGAAACGTAGCGTGCAATGCTGGTGTTACGCATCCAGGCGGTGTAATCATCGGACAAGCCGTGCAATAAATATAAAACGGGAAACGGGCCGGGGACATCGCTTTGAGGCAGCAAAACATTGGCTGTTGTTTGCTTGCCCAGTGCGGTGCTGAAATAGTGTAGTTCGCAATAAGCCATAGGCATTAGAATACAGTAGTCAGTAGTCAGAAAACAATAAAGACTATTTCAAAAGTCAGCAAGTGTTAAGCGGCATCGCTTATGGATTCCACCTGCCCGCTTGCGGGCAGGTGGAATCCA